>NZ_QSQJ01000010.1:0-90302 GCF_003436715.1 Prevotella sp. TF12-30
CTTCTTGATTTTCAATCAAAGTCCAATTTAGAGCGAGTTATTTTCTTTAACATAATGCCTCCTGGCAACCAAAGCGTGAGATTCTGTTATCTGATGCAGAAAGGTTGGTAATGCGTAATTACTACTATTATTTAGACCCCCTTTTGTTATAAACATAATATATATACCTGATAATCAGTTATATTGAGCTTTTCTGCAGACTTTGTATTTTAGACCCTATTTAGTTCTATTATTGAAAAATATTTTGTATTTTTGCGCCCAGAATGTAATTATACTAAAATATGAGAAGAAGTATTTCATTTACGATATTGTTTTTTATGATGCTTTCTGTGTTGGTATCATGTTATCAAAGTCATAAGAGAGAGTTGGACTTAGCTTATACGTTGGCAGAGTCTAAGCCAGATAGTGCCTTGGTCTTTTTGAACCGTATCAATCAAGGTAAACTCTCTGATGAAGATATGGCGAAGTATGCCCTCATTTATTATATGGCACAGGATAAGTCGGGCTTGGATGTAGATAACGATTCCTTGATTCGCATAGCGTATGATTGGTATGGAGAACATCAGGACGATTCTCTTTATGCTTCATCCTTGTATTATATGGGAAAATACTTTTTGCTGAATGATAGTATGGAGCAGGCAAAGAGTTGCCTGGAAAAGTCGTATTCCATATCTGACAGCCTCCATAATATGAATTTAAAATGCTTGGCATTGGATAAGCTGATTGAAGTAGAAGAACAGCTGGCACCTTACAAAGCTTTGAACTATGCTAAAGCTTTGGTGAAGATGTATGAGTCGATGCCAAATGTAACTATATATAATAAGGTGGTAGCCCGTTTGAAGTTAGGAGAAAACTTCTTTTATGTTGATAGTTTGCGACGAGCTTTGGAAGTAGAGAAAAAAGCATATAGGTTGGCGATATATGCAAACGATAATGAATTGCTGTCAAGTGTAAAACAAAATTTGGCTAGTACGTTTGAGAAAATGAGAGAAAAGGATAGTTGTCTGCTTTATGCTCGGCAAGCTTATGACTTGAATGGTAATGATAGATTTTCTTGTCAGTTAATGTTGGCTTCTGCTTATATTACTGTAGATTCCATAAAGCAAGCTTTTGCAATATTGGATCAAGCAACTCCTAAAACTGCTGAAGATCATTATTCGGTATTTTATATGCAAAGTCAAGCAGCTGTAAAAGCCCAGGATTATAAGACGGCTAAAACTTTCAGTGATTCTGCATGTTCTTGTTTGCAAGAAATGTACCGGACAGCATCCAAAGCTAAGATTTCCTATTATTCTTCTTTTTTAAAGAAAGAAAATGAAAGGGCAAAAATGCAAGGAAAGGCAGAAGTGCAGCGATGGGTATTTGGATTGATCGTATTTTTAGGCTTGATAATTATTTTGTTTGTCTTGTATGCTTATTGGTCGTATCGAAAACTGTCATTAGCTCGCATAGCTCATGAACAGGAAATATTCACCCAAAAGCAGCAAATGATGGAGAAATTACACCAAGAAGAACTCTCGCATAGGGATGTGCAATTGTCTGTAATGCGTACCTATTTACTAAAGAAGATAGAGGTTGTGGAAAAATTAAATTCGAGTGTTCCGAATGAGAGTAAGCATATTGTGCTTTCCGATAATGATTGGACAGAGTTAGAAGTCTTCTTAGATAGTGTAGAGGATTTGTTCGTGTCTAGACTAAAACAGAAGCATCCAAATTTGTCTAAAGCAGATTTACGATTAATGATGCTGTTGCGTTTAAAGTTATCGCAAAAGACTTTAGCATCTATCTATTGTGTGAGCGAGAAAGCTATCAAGCAAAAGTTGTTTTTGTATAAGGATAAGGTAGGCATTAAAAATGAGCATTTTTCGCTTCGTAACTACATCGAAAACTTCTAGAAATAGGGGCTATATAGTGCTTTTTACTTTTATTCAGGTGTCCTTCTGTATCTTATACTGAAAAAGTTTTAGATATAACATTTTGTGAAATTTTTAATGATAAAAATAAGTATGAAAATTAATAAAATTCTAGTTGCTCTCTGTTTCTTTGTGATAATTGTAAGTCAAATTGCTAGTGCTAGAAATATAATAGCAAGGGATATGGGAGCTAACAAAGGTGATGTTCCTGCAAACATTGCTATCCTTGATTCTGATAGTAACGTTGTTGCCAAAAACATGACTGGTATCTCGGATTCTACAGCAATCTCTCTATCTGATGTAGAGGTGATAGGGCATCGCAAAAACATAAAGTTGTCTGGTCATAATTTACTCGTAGACGTAGAGCATGATTCTATTCTTAACCATCAGAATGATATATATGAACTGATTGGTAAGGTTCCTGGTGTCTTACATTTAGGGAATTCGTTCAATGTGTTGGGTAAGGGAGCACCGGTCTATTATTTAAACGGGCGTAAGGTGAGAGATCAAAGTCTTATCGATAACTTACCAGTTGATCAAATCAAATCTTTAAAAATCGTTGCCATGCCAGGGGCGGATTATGACACGTCGGGTTCACCTGTGATTGATATAAAAACTAAGATTTTAGGAGATGGTGTGGCTTTTAATGCCATCGGAAATATCACTCAGGCAAAGCATTTGGCTTATAAAACAGGTTTCTCTTCAACATACAATTCTGGAAAATTTGATTTGTATGGTAAGTATTACTATAGGAGAAATAATGCTTCCGAAAGTTCTGATTATGATAAACAGGTATTAGCTGATACCATTTGGAATAAAATGCAACATATTGAAAGCTTGACGCATTCCGGTAGTCATACTTATTCTGCTGGTATGACTTATCATCTGTCTGATAAATCAGAACTAGGGATGCTTTATAGTGGAATGTATACGGATGGAAAGGTTGAGACTCGGGATACATTTTGTGTCGTACCAAATGCAGGACCTGCATATTATCTCTTTGATAAGAATAAATCCAAAAACAACCTCCTTACGCATCATGTCAATATATATTACGATGCAAGTTTAAATCATGCCTGGCACGTGAGTGTAGTGATGGATTATATTTCTAAAGCATCGAACACTAATTCTGCTTTAATGGAAAATCATATAGGTACGAGTTCTGAGGTTTCATATATGGGACATTCTAAATGGAATGTCCTGGCTTCTAATTTCCATGCTACCCATGATTTTGGAAAATGGGGCACTTTGGGTATGGGATATGATTTCAGCTATAGTGAGGGAATAGACAAGATAGATTATGAACGGTTGAAGTTCGATGGTCGCTTTGAGAATAAGGAAGTTAAAAATGCTGTATTTATCAACTACGAATTACCCTTGGGGGACTTTTCTTTAAGTACAGGAATACGTTATCAAAATCTATATTCCCGTCGGAAAAATGAAAAGGCATCTGTGATAGAAACGCATAGTGATAATACATTCTTGCCATCGGTAACCCTAAGCTATAGTCATGGATTGTTGGTGCAGAATCTTAGCTATTCGATAGGAACAGAGCGGGCTAATTATGCAGATATGAATGATAATGTGACGTATGTGAACCGTTATGAGCAATCTAAGGGTAATAGCCAGTTGAAGACCGCCATCACTCATAGCTTGTCTTATCTGTTGATGTATAAGTCTTTGTTTCTTACATTAAATTATGATTATATATATCGTCCATTATTGCCGGTGATTTATTCTTTGGAAGGTAACTCGGCAGTAACGGTTTCGTCACAAGATAATTTGTCGCATCGTCAAGCTTTGGCGGCGATGTTGAATTGGCGTAATACCTATAAATGCTATACTGCATCGTTGACGGGATTCTTTCAGAAGTCAATTATGCATTATCCGGGTATTGATGGAACAACATTTCATGATGGACATCCGTCGACAATTCTTAATTTTGATAATGATTTCAAGCTTCCTAAGCATTTTCTGCTCTCTCTGTCTTGGCAACAAGTCTGGGGTGGATACATGGAGTCGATAAATGTAAAATCATCATCTTCTGTCAATTTGAGTATCAAAAAATCTTTCTTGAACGATAGGTTGCGGTTATCATTAGATGGGTATGATATTTTTAATGGAGATAGAAATCGTGCTTGTAGGCAGATTTATAATGTTAGATCTAGTTTTAATACAAAGTATGAAACTCGAAAAGTAGGATTGACGTTAACATATCGTTTCCATAAGATAAAAGAAAGAGAGAATCAAACATCAGCAGAGGTAGAAATGAAGAGACTTGGTATTCCGGAAGAATAGACTTTTCTTTGGTTTTCTAATAAAACTAAAAGGCGTTTGATATGGAATAAAAAGAATCAGATAATATAGAGTTGAAACTTCTTGATATCCAATCAAAGTCCAATTCTATTTCATATCTTTCACTTCGGATGATGTAGCCTTTCTTGCTTGTAGTCTAAATCATAAGTCGCTATGAAATCTTCTATGGCGAGTTGGACTACATCCTCGTATTTACCAGCTACCAAGTTGTTCCAAACTGCGAATGAAAGCTATTGAGCCAAGTTTAAGCGGATTTTCCATAATCGAATTTTTTCGTAACGAAACTTTTCGCAAAGATACGAAAAAATAAAGATGCTCAGATGATAAAACCCTTAAATTATTATTGTTTAATAGTTTTCGGATAGAAAGTCAAGGTTTTACCTATTTATATAAGTTTTAAAGGAAAGCTTCCTGTAGATTGCTCTTTGCCGCTCAATCTGTGTAGAGCTTTGTATATTTCGGAATATGGCTTATACTTTTGCGAATCATCCTTTATACAAAATGACTCAATGTTTGCAGAATTTGGAACATTTTTCTGCTGTTTCGTTGAAAAGTATTTCCTTTGCAGTCATAAATAGATAAAATTAAAAGAATTATGGCAGAAAATAGACAAGAATTGAACCGCAACTTGGCTCAGATGCTCAAGGGTGGTGTGATCATGGACGTAACAACTCCTGAACAGGCAAGAATCGCAGAGGCAGCAGGTGCATGCGCAGTAATGGCTTTGGAACGTATTCCAGCTGACATCCGTGCAGCAGGTGGTGTTTCACGTATGAGCGACCCTAAGATGATCAAGGGTATTCAGGAGGCTGTTTCTATCCCTGTAATGGCTAAGTGCCGCATCGGTCACTTCGCTGAGGCTCAGATTCTTCAGGCTATCGAAATCGACTATATCGACGAGAGCGAGGTGCTCTCTCCAGCAGATAACGTTTATCACATTGACAAGACTCAGTTTGACGTACCATTCGTTTGTGGTGCCAAGAATCTGGGCGAGGCGCTCCGTCGTATCGCTGAGGGTGCTACGATGATCCGTACCAAGGGTGAGCCAGGAACAGGTGATGTGGTTCAGGCTGTTACCCACATGCGTATGATGCAGAGCGAAATCCGCCGCCTGGTTTCTATGAGCGAGGATGAGCTTTATGAGGCTGCCAAGCAGTTGCAGGCTCCTTACGATCTGGTGAAGTATGTTCACGAGAACGGCAAGTTGCCAGTGGTTAACTTCGCTGCCGGTGGCGTGGCTACTCCAGCTGATGCTGCCTTGATGATGCAGCTCGGTGCTGAGGGGGTATTCGTAGGTTCTGGTATCTTCAAGAGCGGTAACCCTGCTAAGCGTGCACAGGCTATCGTGAAGGCGGTAACCAACTACAACGACCCTAAGATGTTGGCTGAGTTGAGCGAGGACCTCGGTGAGGCAATGGTAGGTATCAACGAGCAGGAGATTGCCTTGTTGATGGCAGAAAGAGGTAAGTAATAATAAATAAGATAACGGATAAAGGCCCCTCCTGAACAAGAAGGGGCTTTTATATTAGATAAGTATGTTATGAGAATAGCTGTTTTAGCTTTACAAGGCGCTTTTGCTGAGCACAGACAGAAGTTGGCTCAGTTGGGCGTGGATAGTTTTGAGGTTCGCCAGTTGAAGGATTGGGACCAGCCGAAGGATGGCTTGATTATTCCGGGTGGTGAGAGTACCACTCAGGCGAAACTCTTGAATGAACTGGGATTGATGGAGCCTGTGAAGGAGGCGATTGCTGCCGGTTTGCCAGTTTATGGTACTTGTGCCGGCTTGATTCTTCTTGCCAAGAAGATTGAGGGTGAGCCTAGTCAGCGCATTGCTTCGATGGACATCACGGCTTTGAGAAATGCCTACGGTCGCCAGTTGGGCAGTTTCTACATCGAGGCTCCTATGAAGGGCATCGAGGGAAATATCCCTATGACTTTCATCCGTGCCCCTTATATTAAAGAGGTGTGGGGAGATGCTGAGGTCTTGGCGGAGGTAGATGGTAAGATTGTGGCTGCCCGCCAGGGTAAGCAGCTGGTTACTGCCTTTCATCCCGAATTGAACGAAAGCCTGGAGATTCATAAGTATTTCCTGGAAATGTGCAAGAAGTAAAATTCAGGATTCTATTTGCAGAATCCATATCATAAAGCAAAAAGCCTTACGGAATCCCGCAAGGCTTTTTGCTTTTATAGTTTTACTCATTCTGAAAGTTCTTCTTACAACAGCTCAGGAAGCTGGAAGAGCTTCACGCTGTTGCTGCCCTTGATGAGGATGTAATGGTCGTGAGGCTGGTTCGCCTTGAGCGCTTCCTTCACTTCCTCTACATTCTGGAACTTGCGGTAGCTGCATGGAATATCCTTGAACTCATCGCCCACCAACCATACATTCTCCAGACCGGCTGCCTGCAACAGATCTACTACCTTCTGGTGCTCCTCGTGGCTCACTTCGCCGAGCTCGCCCATCTGTCCGAGAATCGCCATCTTGTGAGGTACATCCATTACGCGGAAGTTCTCGATGGCGGCTGCCATGCTCGATGGGTTGGCATTGTAGGCATCTACCACCAGCTTGTTGTGCGCCGTCTCTTCCAACTGCGAACGGTTGTTGCTTGGGATGTAATTCTCCAGGGCGTGATCTATCTGCTGAGGCTTCACGTCGAAATGAAGACCAATGGTGATGGCGGCAAGCATATTGTCGATATTGTAGGAGCCGATGAGGTGGGTCTGAACCTCGTGCCAGTCGAAACTCTCTGTGCGCCAGCGGAACTTCAGGAATGGGGCGCAGGAGATGACTTCTCCCCATACATCGCAGTTCTCATCCTTGCCGTAGGTGATGAGGCGGTTGATGTTGCGCTGCTCAGCCATCTGCATCAGATGCTCGTTATCTGCATTGATGAAGACGAGGGCATCGTTGGCTGCGAGGTAATCATAGAGTTCTCCCTTGGTCTTCTTCACGCCTTCGAAGCTTCCGAATCCCTGCAGGTGGGCACGGCCCACATTGGTAATCATACCGCAGGTAGGCTCCACGTATTCCACGAGTTTCCGGATGTCGCCTGGATGGGAAGCGCCCATCTCTACAACGGCAATCTCATTCTCTGGTGAGAGACGGAAGAGCGTCTTTGGTACGCCTACATCATTATTGAAGTTACCCTGGGTGAACATCACGTTGAACTTCTCGCCGAGAACGGCAGAGACGAGTTCCTTGGTGGTGGTCTTGCCATTGGTTCCGGTGATTCCCACTACGGGAATCTCGAAGTGGCGGCGATGCTCACGGGCGAGTTCCTTGAAGGTGGTGAGGCAATCCTCTACGAGGATGTAGCGCTCGTCGCCCTCCTTGGCATACTCTTTTTCATCAACAATCACATAGGCACAGCCTTTCTCCAAAGCCATGTCGGCAAACTTGTTGCCATCAAACGATGCGCCCTTCAAAGCCAGGAAGATGCTGCCCTCTGGGCAGTCGCGGCTGTCAGTGGTAATCACTGGGTGCGCTTGGTAAATCTGATAGAGTTCTGAAATATCCATAGTCTATAACTGTTGTTTTGAGTGCAAAAGTACATTAAATCGTGGACATGGCAAACATTTTTTCAAAAAAATGTGGTTTTCTCGATTATTCTTTCTATTTTTGCAGAAATATTCGATGAATCTTTAGAAAGTGAGGGCGGAATGGGCGCAAACATAGAAAGAGATAAATTAAAAACGAGGAAAGACAAGCTAGCTGGTTATTTCTTCGATATCTCCAAACTAAGTTTTGGAGCGATGGTTTTGGGTGGGCTTACGCCAATGATAACAGGAGAATTCGATTATATGAATCTTCTGTATGTTTTATTTGGTGTGTGCATGACAATTTTGTTTGCAATAGTAGGTAATCGAATTTTAAAATATTAAGAAAATGGAAACAATGATTTTGATATTTGGAATAGGCACTTTAATAGGTGGTGGTATTTTGCTTTGGACATATACTGAATCAGGGAAGAAATGGCTAAAAAGTTTATAGTATGAGTTATTTAGCATTATTTTTTCTGATTTGCTGTATTGTTGGTGGAAGTTTTTTAGCTTGGTTATATACAAAACCAGGCGAGAAATGGTTGAAAGATTTATAATCCAATGGAATATACAATCAATATCAAGGGGCACTTGATGGATTTGAGTACCCCTCAGGTGATGGGCATCCTGAACGTTACGCCCGACAGCTTCTACTCTGGCAGTAGAAAGCAGACAGAAATGGAGATAGCTCAGAGAGCTAATCAGATTATAGAAGAAGGTGGAAGCATCATCGATGTGGGTGCTTTCTCCACCCGTCCCGGTGCCGATGAAGTATCGGAAGAGGAGGAGGGAAGACGCCTGAAGTTCGCTCTCGACATCGTTCGCAGGGAGCAACCGGATGCTGCCGTCTCCGTAGATACCTATCGCCCAACTTTGGCACGCAAGTGTATCGAGGAGTGGGGAGCTGATATCATCAACGATGTATCAGAAGGTGGAATCACTGGTATCGCCAATGTACCGCTGGAGCAGAGACAGGAGGAATATCCTGAAATGTTCCGTGTGGTGGGCGAACTGAAGGTACCTTATATATTAATGTCGGTGCAGCCTACGCTCGCCAAGATGATGAAGGGCTTTGCCAGGGAGGTGCAGCAGTTGCGCGACCTGGGTGCTAAGGATATCATCCTCGACCCGGGCTTCGGTTTCGGCAAGAATCTCATCCAGAATTATCAGATTTATGATGAGATGGAGAAGTTGAACGTACTGGAACTTCCGGTGCTCGTGGGTATCTCCCGCAAGAGTATGATTTACAGGCTGTTGGGTGGAGATGCCACTACATCGCTCAATGGAACCACAGTGCTTGATACCATTGCCCTGATGAAGGGAGCCAGCATCCTTCGTGTTCACGATGTGAAGGAAGCGGCTGAGGTTGTGAAAATCGTAGAAGCCATGAAGGAGGGCAGAGTATGATAGAGTTTGGAATCAAAGATGCGTTAGACGTACTCCTGGTAGCCTCGCTGCTATTCTACGTCTATCGACTGATGAAGGAATCCCGCTCACTGAACATCTTCGTGGGCATCATGCTTTTTGTACTGATCTGGCTTTTCGTAAGCCAGGTACTCGAAATGCGTCTGCTGGGTTCTATCCTGGATAAATTGGTGAGTGTGGGAGTCATCGCCCTTATCGTCATCTTCCAGGAAGACATCCGCCGATTCCTTTATGAGATTGGTTCGCAGAAAAGTATGCGCCGGCTGGTGCGCTTCTTCCACTCCAGCAAGGAAAGTCAGAAGGAGGCAAACAAGGAGACGATCATGCCTATCGTGCTTGCCTGCATGAGCATGGCTAAGAAATATGTGGGTGCCCTCATCGTGATAGAGCGAGGTGTGCCTTTGAAGGATATCATGGATACTGGCGAGGAGATAGATGCCAAAATCAACCAGCGCTTGATAGAGAACATCTTCTTCAAGAATTCGCCTCTTCACGATGGAGCCATGGTGGTAAGTAACAAGCGAATCATGGCTGCAGGCTGTATCCTCCCCGTGAGTCACAACCTGGATATTCCCAAGGAACTGGGACTCCGCCACCGTGCTGCCCTTGGTATCTCGCAGAGCAGTGATGCCATCGCCGTTATCGTTTCTGAAGAGACGGGACGAATCAGCGTAGCCATCAAAGGCGAATTCAAGCTCCGACTCTCTGCCGAGGAACTGGAAAGCATCCTCACTCAGGAAATGTTATAAGAGCGAAGAGTGAAGAAGGAAAGCACATGAATTCTTCACTCTTCACTCTTAATTCTTTACTTTTCCTACTACGTAAACCTTTACGATAATGATTATCTCCCGTTTTAGCTTTTTTTACACATTTTAGTGAGTGTTATTTCAAAATAAATATGTACTTTTGCAAAGTCGATATGGCAAAACGGCAAAAAACAAGCCGTAGCTCTTTATTAGATTGACAAATCTACTATCGAAGATAACAAAATTATATAAATAAAGAAATAAAATGGATTTATTACAGCAAATCGTAGCTCGCGCTAAAGCTGACAAGCAGCGCATCGTGCTCCCTGAAGCAGAAGAGGAGCGTACATTGAAAGCAGCCGATAAAGTTCTGGCTGATGATCTCGCAGACATCATCCTCATCGGTAACCCTGCCAACATTAAGAATCTCGCTGCACAGTGGGGTCTTAACAACATCGACAAGGCTACTATCGTTGATCCACAAAACAACCCTAAGACTGAGGAGTATGCTGAGAAGCTCGCTGAACTTCGCAAGAAGAAGGGCATGACCATAGAGCAGGCTCGTGAACTCGTAACTAAGAATAACCTCTACCTCGGTTGCATGATTATCAAGACAGAGGGTGCTGATGGTCAGATTTCTGGTGCATTGAGCACAACTGGCGATACTCTTCGTCCAGCTCTCCAGATTATCAAGTGTACTCCAGGTATCACTTGCGTAAGTGGTGCTATGTTGCTCATCTCAGACCAGAAGCAGTATGGTCAGGATGGCGTAGTGGTAATGGGTGACGTTGCTGTAACTCCAAACCCTACAGCAGACCAGCTTGCTCAGATTGCTTATACAACAGCTCATACTGCTCAGTCAGTAGCTGGTATTGCTGATCCTCAGATTGCCATGCTGAGCTTCTCAACAATGGGTAGTGCCAAGGATGCTATCAACAAGGAGACAGGCAAGAGCGTTTATATCATCGATAAGGTAAAGGATGCTGTGGCTATCGCTAAGGAGAAGTTCCCAGAGCTGCATCTCGACGGTGAGCTTCAGGCTGATGCTGCCCTCGTTCCTGAGGTAGCTGCCAAGAAGGCTCCAAAGTCTGAGGTCGCAGGTAAGGCTAACGTATTGGTAGTTCCAAACCTCGAGGTAGGTAACATCGGCTACAAGCTCGTTCAGCGCCTGGGTGGTGCCATCGCTATCGGTCCTATCCTCCAGGGTATCGCTCGTCCTGTTAACGACCTTTCTCGTGGTTGCTCTGTAGATGACATCTACTATATGGTAGCTATCACAGCTTGCCAGGCACAGGATGCAAAGAAGGCTTAATCAACTAACTTTATTTATAACATTACAAACTAAACATTATGAAAGTATTGGTTCTGAACTGTGGTAGTTCATCTATCAAGTATAAGTTATATAATATGGACGATGAGTCTGTATTGGCACAGGGTGGTGTAGAGCGTATCGGTCTTGATAACGCTTTCATCAAGGTTAAATTGCCTAATGGCGAGAAGAAGCAGATCATGCACGACATGCCTGACCACAAGGAAGGTGTGAACTTCGTGTTCAAGTGCCTGCTCGACCCAGAAATCGGCGCCATCAAGGACTTGAAGGAAATCGACGCTGTAGGACACCGCGTAGTGCAGGGTGGTGACAAGTTCAAGGAGAGTGTCATCGTTGACCAGAGCGTAGAGGATGGTATCGAGGAACTTTGCGACCTCGCTCCTGTTCACAACGCAGGTCACCTGAAGGGTATCCGTGCCGTAGATTCATTGATGCCTGGCACTCCTCAGGTTTGCGTATTCGACAACGCATTCCACAGCACAATGCCAGACTATGCTTATCTCTATGCCATTCCTTACGAGTTGTACGAGAAGTATCACGTACGCCGTTATGGTTTCCACGGAACATCTCACCGCTATGTTTCTAAGCGTGTCTGCGAGATTCTCGGTCTCGACCAGAACAACTCAAAGGTAATCACTTGCCACATCGGTAACGGTGGCTCTGTAGCTGCTGTATTGAATGGTAAGGTATTGGATACTTCAATGGGCTTGACTCCATTGGCTGGTTTGATGATGGGTTCACGTTGTGGTGACATCGATGCTTCTGCCGTTACCTACTTGATGGAGAAGTTGAACATGAAGCCACAGGAGATGGCTGACTTCCTGAACAAGAAGAGTGGTGTGCTCGGTATCACTGGTATTTCTTCTGATATGCGCGACATCGAGAACGCTGCCAACGAGGGTAACGAGAAGGCTCAGCTGGCTCTCCGTATGTACGAGTATCGCATCAAGAAGTACATCGGTGCTTACACAGCAGCTATGGGTGGCGTTGACGCTATCGTATTCACAGCTGGTGTTGGTGAGAACCAGACCGACCTCCGCGAGGAAGCTTGCAAGAACCTGGAGTATCTTGGCATCAAGATCAATAAGGAGGTTAACGACAAGGTTCGTGGTGAGGAAGCTATCATCTCTACCGATGACAGCAAGGTGAAGGTAGTAGTAGTTCCTACCGATGAGGAGATTGTTATCGCTCGCGATACAATGGAATTGGTTTCCAAGAAGTAATTCCACACAATACTATATAATATAAGGTGAAGACTAAAGACAGCAATGGATGGTCTTCACCTTATTTATTTCTTATCATTATTACATGATGAGGCTCCTGCCTGATGAGGATAGAAGCATCACTTAAATTTTGAGAATTATGAAAACAAAGATTGTAACTTTCGGAGAAATATTGCTTAGAATCTCTAAGCCTGGTTATCAACGATTATTCCAAGGTCACCGTATGTTCGGCAACTATGGTGGCAGCGAGGCAAATGCAGCCATCTCTCTGGCTCATTTGGGCGATAACGTGGAGTATGTAACCCGATTGCCATACGGCGAGATGGGCGAAGCTGCGCTGATGCATCTCAGGGAGTTTGGTTTGAATGTTTCTCATGTGGTGCGTGGTGGCGATCGCCTCGGTACCTATTACTTCGAGGAAGCTGTGGCGATGCGCAACTCCCGTGTAGTCTATGACCGCAAGAACTCTTCTTTCTATTCCTTGAAGCGTGGTATGGTGAAATGGAATCAGGTACTGGCAGATGCTGCCGTATTCCATTGCTCAGGTATTACCTGCGCCATCAGCCGTGATGCGATGGAATCAACCATGGATGCCATCAAGCTGGCGGTTGCTGATGGGCTGACCATCGCCTGCGATATCAACTATCGCAAGAATCTCTGGGGATACGGTCTGGAACCTCACGATGTGCTCTTCCAGATGATGCAGTATAGCGACATCATCTTCGGTGATCAGAATGAGTGGGAGATAGCCAGTGGAGTGCCTCATATTCCTTTCGAGGCTTTGGATGAAAACTATGTAATAGACTGGGAGGCTTATCTGTCGTATTTCCGCAAGATGCACCGTCTCTTCCCTAAGTGCAAGAAGATGGTGATGGCTGTAAGAAACCAGATAGCCAGCAGCCATCATACCTTGAGTGGTCTGCTCTATGATGCAGTAGAGGATCAGCTCTATACAACGAGAATCTACGACATACAGCCTATCGTTGATCCGATGGGTGTAGGCGATGCCTTCATTGCAGCCTATATCCACGCTCACCAGAAGTGGGGCGATGAGAACCAGTATTGCCTGGATTTCTCTCTCTCGGCCAGTGCCATCAAGAATACGATTCCGGGCGATCAGAATCTGGTATCTGAAGAAGAAATCATCAGCAATATGACTTCTTCGGGAGGAAGAATCCAGCGATAGGAATAAAACAAGATTACAATAGAACTATAAGATTCGTGTGATAAGAATAAAGGGCAGTCCAAATCGGGCTGCCCTTTATTCTTGTAGCTTATTGATTGTTATGGTTGGCTTTCGCCTTCCACATATTCTTCCATAAACATGTGTTCGCCATCGAATACGGCATAGGTGAACTGCCATATCCAGTCGCCCAGGATCATCAGGCGGGTCTTCTTGCTCAGCATCAGGTCCAGCTCTATGTGGCGGTGTCCGAACATGAAGTAATCTATATCCTTGTGACTTTGCATATACTGTTTGGCAAAGCGTACCAGGAATTCCTTCTTTTCGCCCATATAAGGCTCCTCCTTGCCATCGGCACGTTTCAGGCGGCTATGCTTCGCCCAGTTCAGTCCCAACGACAATCCCCAGCGAGGATGTATGGCATTCAGCAGACGTTGGCAGGTGCGGTTGTGGAACATAGCCTTCAGAAACTTGAACTTCTTGTCCGGGTCACCCAGGCCGTCACCATGGGCAAGGAAGAACACCTTGTCGTAAATTTCCACGGTCTGTGGTTTATGGTGAACGATCAGTCCGCACTCTTCTTCCAGGTAGCCGTATGTCCATAAGTCGTGGTTGCCGGTGAAGAAATGTACTTCCACTCCCATATCCGTCAACTCCGAGAGCTTACCCAGGAATCGGGTGTAGCCTTTCGGTACCACATATCTATACTCGTTCCAGAAATCAAACATATCGCCCAGCAGATAGATGGCTGCAGCCTTGTGCTTGATGCTGTCGAGGAAACGTACGAGTCTGCGTTCCTGCATTCTGCCGTGTGGAATTGCCCACGAGCCGAGATGCGCATCAGAGAGGAAATATACATTTTTCATAAGCGATTCTTTTTAAGTGAAGAGTGAAGAATGAAGAGTGAATAATTCAACGGTTTTGTCTATTCGAAACCGAGTTCTACACGAGCTTCCTCGCTCATCATACTCTGATCCCAGGCTGGTTCGAATACGAGGTTTACATTGGCAGACTTGACACCCTCTACGCTATCCACCTTGGTGCGCACATCCTCAAGGATGAAGTCGGCTGCAGGGCAGGATGGGGCAGTAAAGGTCATGTCAAGATCTACGGTAGCATCGTCTTTTACGTCTATCTTGTAAATCATACCCAGATCCCAGATATTCACAGGTATTTCAGGGTCGTAAACGGTCTTGAGTACATCTACGATCTTTTCTTCTATCTTTGTCTTTTCTTCTTGTGTCATAATAATCTTTGTTTTTGCCTACAAAGATACTGCAAAATGGGGACAATACAAAAAGAAAAGACACTTTTTTCTTCGTGCCTGCTTAATAATACCGGAAAAAGTCTATAATTTGCCTTTATCGTGATAGGAATAAAAGGCTCCATCGGTGATGATGACGTGGTCCATGAAGAAGATGCGCATGATTTCGCAGGCTTTCTGAATCTGAAGGGTAAGCTGGTCGTCTGCCTTGCTGGGGAGCGGACTGTTGCTCGGGTGATTGTGACAGAAGGCGATGATGGTGGCGTTGTTGAGTACGGCTTCCTTGATGAGCAGTCGGATATCCACGGCAGTTTCCGTAATGCCTCCGTGCGAGATACAGGAAGCCTTGATGAGTTTGAAATTCTGGTTCATCATCAAAACCCATGCTTCTTCGGTATTGAGATCCTGCATCTTGGGGAGCATATAGTTGTAGATGGCGAGAGATGAACCCAAATCCGGGCGATAGCCTATCTTGTCAAGGGCACGACGCTTCCCCAGCTCACAGGCTGCAAGCACGGTAATTGCTTTCGCGGGGCCCATACCTTTGTAGTGGGTGAGTTCCTTGATTGTCATCTTGCCGAGAGTATTGAGATTGTTGTCGCAGTCTTTCATGATGTGTTTCATCAGATCTACTGCGCTCTCGTCCTGAGAGCCGGAACCTATTAAGATGGCTAGCAGTTCGGCATTGGATAGTGCTGATGCTCCTAGTCGCTCCAGTTTTTCACGAGGTTTGTCTTCCTCTGCCCATTGTGAAATAGAAAGCTTCTCACTCATAGTGATTTATTTATAGAAAGTCTTGTTGTATGCGCTGAATTCGCTCTGTCCGAGCAGGCATCTCTTCCACCAGGCTGAAAGGAATCCGCAGCCGTAACCCATCAGCTGGGTGAAGGCGGCACGTATGCTCAGCACGCCAATCTTCACACTGTGATTCTCCCTGCTGCTGTCGATGAACAGCGCAATGATATAGAGAATGATGCCAAGTAGGCCGATGCAGCCCAATGCTGCCATCGCATTGCCCAGGGTTGGGAATACGTGGACGGTGCCCAGCATATACGGCAGGAATCCGAAGAAGAGCAGAAGGAGCGTACCTATCACGCCCACGGTGAAGACCATCGGCAGGAGATGTACGAGCTTGAGGCTCTCGGGATATTTCTTGTAGAGGTTGATGCGGGCAATGCCGCTGTTATATACCTGTCGCCAGAATTTGCGGAAGTCGGTGCGGCGCTTATGCCATACCCATGCTTCAGGGAACAGACGGCAACGGCAGCCTGCCTTGAAGATACGGATGGAGAAATCGATGTCCTCACCAAAACGCATGTTGGAAAAGCCATTCAACTTGAGATAAACATCCCTGCGGATGCCCATGTTGAATGAACGAGGGTAGAACTTATCCATTTTCTTCTTTCCGCCACGGATACCACCGGTGGTGAAGAAAGAAGTCATGGAATAAGAAATGGCTTTCTGAGTATCTGTAAATGATGAGTGTGCCTTGTCGGGACCGCCGAATGCATCGGCAGGTTCGCGGCTCAACTCATCACTTACAGCTTTCAGATAGCCCTCTGGCAAAACTACGTCGCTGTCGAGTATCAGCAGATACTCGCCTTTGGCACGCTCGGCACCATAGTTGCGACTCTGGCCCGGACCAGAGTTCTCCTTATAGTAATAATGTATATCCATCAGGTTTTCGTATCGCTTGCACACTTCCTTGCAGGGAGTCTGCGAGCCATCCTCTACGATGACAACCTCGAAGTCCTTCTCCGTCTGATGGGTAAGGCTCTCTAACAGTTCGTCCACTTCGTCAGGACGGTTGAATACTGGTACTATGATGGAATATTTCATTCTTCTTACTATTAAGGGTTAAGTTTGCTCGATAAGAGCGTAATCTTCTTGTTGAAAGACGGATTACTCGCTTACACGACCGAGGTAGCTACCGTCACGAGTATCAACCTGGATGGTCTCGCCCTCGTTAACGAACAGAGGAACACGAACCTCAGCACCAGTCTCGAGAGTAGCTGGCTTGGTAGCGTTGGTAGCAGTGTTACCCTTTACACCTGGCTCAGAGTGAGTGATCTTCAGGGTAGTCTTTGCTGGCATTTCAGCCAAGAGGATAGTACCGTCTGTAGTATCAGTAACAACCTCAACTACGTCACCCTCCTTCATGTACTGACCACCGGTAACGTTCTCCTTAGCGATAGGCACCTGCTCGAAAGTCTCCTGGTTCATGAAGATGCAACCAGTAGCGTCCTCGTAGAGGTACTGATAAGGGCGACGCTCAACGCGAACATCCTCCAATTTGAAACCAACCTGGAATGTACGCTCCAGCACGCGGCCGTCAGCAACATTCTTCAACTTAGTGTTCATTACGGTGTTACCTTTACCTGGCTTTCTGTGCTGAAAGTCGATGCAAACCCATACTTTGCCATCCATACGGATGCAAGTTCCAATCTTAATTTCCTGTGAATTAATCATTTCTTGTTTTATCTTGAATGTTATTATTATTCTCGTAATCGGGTGCAAAGTTACGGCAAAATGATGAAAAAACAAAGGGAAAATCGAAAAAAACATAAATATTTAAGCTAAATTTGGTAGTTTTCTTGGTTATTTGAGAAATTATGCGTAATTTTGCAGCCCAAAAAGGGCTTATTTTGCTCTTTTGTGAAGAATATTAATTAAAAAATAAATAAGAAAAATGAAAAGAACATTTCAGCCTCACAATCGTCGTCGCGTGAACAAGCATGGTTTCCGTGAGCGTATGGCAACAAAGAATGGTCGTCGCGTATTGGCTTCTCGCCGTGCTCATGGCCGCAAGAAGTTAACTGTTTCTGACGAGCACCACGGAAAGTAATTTCCGATAGGGAAATTCGTCTATCGACGATGACATTAAAAGCAGCAAGGAGAGATTCTTTGCTGCTTTTTGTGTTTTTATGACTTTTTATATTGTGATGAAACGCAAAAACTTGGCGTTTTATTTTGTATTGTCTTCGATTATTCCTATCTTTGCACCAAAAAAGAAAGAATGACTTCATCTGAGTTTATAAATAAGTTTAAGAGTAAGTATCTCTGGGGCAACCTGGGCGCCATGTTCCTGGTGCTGGTTTTGCTCTGCGTCGGTGTCAAGTTCGGCATCGATATCTACACCCATCATGGTGAGGCCATCCGTGTGCCGGATATCAGATACAAGAATATCAATGATGCCACCCGCATCCTCGATGATGCCGGATTGGAAATAGTGGTTTCGGATACCGGATATGTCCGTTCGCTCCCTGCCGACTGTATCCTGGAGCAGACGCCGGTGTTCGGAGAGGTGGTAAAGTCGGGACATATCATCTATGTCACGATTAACTCCAACCATTCTCCTCGCATCACCATTCCTGATGTCATCGACAACAGTTCTCTGAGAGAGGCGATGGCTAAGTTGACTGCCATGGGATTCAAGCTGGGTTCACCGGAGTACATACCTGGCGAGGAAGACTGGGTTTATGGTATTCTCGTTAAGGGCAGGCATGTGGTGGCTGGTGATAAGGTTTCTATCGATGATGTGCTCATCATCCAGGTAGGTAATGGTCAGCGAGACACTACCGACTCCTTCGATATGGTGGATCCTGTCTATCACGAAAACGATGATGTGATGGAGGGAGAAGGTGATGGTACTGAAAGCACCGAAGATAACTTCGAGGTGGTTCCGGGAACTGAATCTACGGAAACTGCACCTTCTTCACACGAACACCAGCAGAAAGAGGTGGTGGAGTAGGAGAAATGAAAAGTGAAGAGTGAAGAACGATGAGTGAAGAATTCAATAGTAATACGAATGATATTTTTAGATTATATATATGATAAGGTATATGCTCCTGTAGAGGATGACTTCGGTTTTGATGGCGACGACCTCTATGAGCACTGGAAGGTGCAGGTGGATGCCAACCAGGATCCTGTCCGCATAGACAAGTATCTGGCTGATAAGATGGCTTACCAGAGCCGCAACCGCATTCAGCAGGCAGCTGATGCCGGATTTATTCATGTAAACGGTAAACCGGTGAAGAGCAATTACAAGGTGCGCCCGAACGACATCGTTACGCTGATGCTCGACCGCCCTCGTCATGAAACAAGCATCAAGCCGGAAGAAATCGACATCAATGTGGTTTATGAAGACGACCAGTTGATGGTGGTGAACAAAGAGGCAGGAATGGTGGTTCATCCGGGAGCCGGCAACTTTCATGGCACCCTGATTCAGGCTGTGGCCTGGCACCTGCGCGATATGCCGGAGTTTGATGCCAATGACCCGGAAGTGGGTCTGGTCCATCGCATCGACAAGGATACCAGCGGATTGCTCGTAGTAGCCAAGACTCCTACTGCCAAGACGGCATTGGGCAAGCAGTTCTTCAACAAGACTACCCATCGCAGTTACAATGCGCTGGTATGGGGTAATATCGTGGAGGATGAGGGACGCATCGAGGGCAATATCGGTCGTGATCCCAAGAACCGTCTCCGCATGAAGGTCTTCGATCCGGATAGCGGTATTGGCAAGAGTGCAGTTACCCATTATAAGGTTTTGGAGCGCTTCGGCTATACCACCTTGGTACAGTGCATCCTGGAAACGGGCCGTACCCATCAGATCCGTGCCCACATGAAGCAGATTGGTCATCCGCTCTTCATGGATGAGACCTATGGTGGTGCCGAGATCCTGAGAGGTCAGCGCAGCAGTGGTTACAAGGCTTTCATACAGAATTGCTTCAAGCTCTGCCCACGTCAGGCTCTCCATGCCAAGACCCTCGGTTTTGTTCATCCTACAACAAAGGCGCAGATGGACTTTGACAGTGAGTGGCCGGAAGATTTTAGACAATTAATAGAAAAGTGGCGCAGCTTCATCGCAGGCACCACAAAAGATACATTCAAAAATATTTAGAGATTATGGAAAATAGCAAGAGAACGATAGCCATCGTATGTGGTGGTGATTCTTCTGAGCACGATGTTTCTTTGCGCTCAGGTCAGGGTTTGTACTCATTCTTCGACAAGGAGCGTTATCATATCTATCTCGTCGATGTAAAGGGCACCGACTGGCACGTGGCTTTAGATAACGGTGAGACTATTGATATTGACAAGAACGACTTCTCGTTTGTGAAAGACGGCAAGCATATCTATTTCGATTATGCTTATATCACCATCCACGGACAGCCTGGCGAGAATGGTGTGATGCAGGGCTACTTCGACCTCATCCACTTGCCATATTCTACAAGCGGTGTGCTGGTAGAGGCTATGACATTCGACAAGTATGTGCTCAACAACTACCTGCGTGGTTTCGGTGTGAACGTGGCTGACAGTATCTTGCTCCGTCGTGGCGAACAGTATGATGAGGACGAGATTGCCGAGCGCATCGGTATGCCTTGTTTCGTAAAGCCTGCTGCCGACGGTAGTAGCTTCGGTGTGAGCAAGGTGAAGAATGCTGACCAGTTGGCTCCAGCTCTCCGTGTAGCTTTCATGGAGAGCAACGAGGTGATGATTGAAGGGTTCCTCGATGGTACTGAGATTTCTCAGGGCATCTACAAGACAGCCGAGAAGACCGTTGTCTTGCCAGCTACAGAGGTGGTAACCAGCAATGAGTTCTTCGATTATGATGCCAAGTACAATGGTCAGGTACAGGAAATCACTCCAGCCCGTCTCTCTCCTGAGACTGCAGAAGAGGTGGCAAAGACCACATCCCGCATCTACGATATCCTCCATGCCAACGGTATCATCCGCATCGACTATATCATATCTAAGGATAAGGACGGTAAGGACAAGGTGAACATGCTGGAGATCAATACCACTCCAGGTATGACCGTTACCAGCTTCATTCCTCAGCAGGTGCGCGCTGCAGGCCTTGACATCAAGGACGTGCTCAGCGATATCGTGGAGAATCAGTTCTAGAATTTATAAATCACATATATGGTTCTGCGACTTTCTCGCAGAGCCATATATATTAAAAGGTATATATTAAAAAGGTATATATTATGAAGATCCCTCAAGAATTTGATACCATTCGACCTTGGGAGCCAGAAGACCTTCCTGAGGTGTTCGACCGTTTGCTTTCAAACGATCAGTTCAAGCAAGTACTTGCTTATCTTTATCCACAAGTTCCTTTTGAGATGATTGCCCAGAAGTTGAAGGCTTGCAAGACCAATCTCGACTTCCAGTTGGCTTTCGCCTACGATTTTGTTCAAGGCATCCTGAAGAAGGCTGCAACGGGTTGTGAGATGGATTGCGCAGCCATCGATAATACCCGCAACTATACCTTCATCAGTAACCATCGTGATATCGTGCTCGATTCAGCTATCCTCGATGTAATGCTTATCGACAATGGCTTCAAGACCACCTGCGAGATTGCTATCGGAGATAACCTCCTGTCGCTTCCTTGGGTGAAGGACCTGGTACGTGTCAACAAGGCGTTTATCGTGGAGCGTGCCCTGAGCATGCGCCAGATGCTGATGTCAAGCAAACGTCTTTCCGATTACATGCATTTCTCCATCAAGGAGAAGAACGAGAATATCTGGATTGCCCAGCGAGAGGGTAGAGCCAAGGATAGCGATGACCGTACCCAGAAGAGCATTCTCCAGATGATGGCGATGGGCGGTGAAGGCAGCATCATCGACCGATTGAAGCAGCTCCATCTCGTACCGCTGTCTATCAGCTATGAGTACGATCCTTGCGATTTCCTCAAGGCTAAGGAGTATCAGCAGAAGCGTGATGTGGAAGGATGGAAGAAGGGACCTATGGATGATCTCGTAAGCATGCAGACCGGTATCTTCGGTTACAAGGGACATGTGCATTATCATGCAGCCCCATGTATCGATGAGTATCTGGATACCCTCGACCCAGAGATGCCGAAGCAGGAACTCTTCAATACCATTGCTGCCCATCTTGATCATGAGATACATAGCCACTACCGTCTCTATCCTGGCAATTATGTGGCGCTCGATCTCTTGGAGAATACCGAGGCTCATGCTTCTGAATATACACCGGAAGATAAGGCTCGCTTCGAGAAATATATCGCAGGGCAATTGGCAAAGATTGAACTTCCTGACAAGGATGAAGCCTTCCTGAAGGAGAAGATTTTAGCAATGTATGCCAATCCAGTGCGCAATTTCCTTGCAGCAAAGTAGGTGGAGGGCGCAAAATAATGATACTTTATTGCTTTATGTGCAAAAATGTACCATTAATACTGTTAAAATGTTAAGTGTACGATAAACACGAAAGTTAATAAATCTTTCGTGTTTATCGACTTTTTATTAAAAAAATAACCTTTCTTACGAAAAATACACAAATTGAGCAAAAAAGTATCACCCTTTTTCGAAAAAGTATTGTACTTTTGCAGCGGTGATACGAATGTGAACGATACCACTAAAAGATACCTCACATCGTTTTGCCGGAAATACAGCTAAAATAACAAAACTAACAAAATAAAAAGTAATGACCTATGAGTATCAATTCAGCTTAAAATGAAAGAAGGATTGTTTCCGTGCAGCTGGTAGTTACAGGGAGACAAGAGTGTGTGGCTATTTGCTAGTCAATTAAGTAATGTTTATTCTATTCAAACCTAGAAAGTACATAAGTATGAATCTAAACTTAAGAAAATCAGTGCTGCTTGTTGGAGCGTTGGCATCCTTAGGCTTGAGTTACACAACTGAAGCTTTGGCAACATCTCCAAATTTTGCTGTTAACTCAGTACAGCAGTCTAAGAAGGTTACCGGTAATGTAAGTGACGCAGAAGGTCCTATCATCGGTGCAAGTGTAGTAGAGAAAGGTAATGCCGGAAATGGTACTGTTACCGACTTGGATGGTAACTTCGCATTGAACGTGAAGCCTGGTGCTACTATTGTTATTACTTATATCGGTTATCAGAAGCAGGAAATCGTTGTAGGTAATCAGTCTAATTTTAACGTCACAATGAAGACAGACGACAAGACTCTCGAAGAAGTTGTTGTCGTAGGTTATGGTGTTCAGAAGAAAAAGCTCGTTACCGGTTCTACCATCGAGGTGAAGGGTGATGATATTCAGAAGATGAATACCACTCAGGTGTTGGGCGCTTTGCAGAGCCAGACTCCTGGTGTTAACATTCAGGCGGCTTCCGGTCAGCCTGGTGATGGCTTTAAGATTTCTATCCGTGGTGCCGGTACCAACGGCAACACAGCTCCTCTTTATATTATTGATGGTGTAGCAGGTGATATCAACAACTTGAACCCTGCCGACATCGAGCGTATCGACGTTTTGAAGGATGCTGCATCCTGTGCCATCTACGGTTCTGCCGCAGCCAATGGTGTTATCCTTGTTACTACCAAGCAGGGTAAGCAGGGCAAGATTCAGGTATCTTACGATGGCAATGTTGGTTGGTCTAATGTATATCGCATGCCAAAGATGCTGAATGCCAAGCAGTATATGGAGGTAATGGATCAGGTGCGTTTCAACAGTGGTGAAAGTGGCTACGATTGGAAGAGCATTATGGGCGAGGACCTCTACAACTCTTATATGGATGGTTCTAACGAAGGAACCAACTGGGTAGAGGCTATCCGCAACAAGAATGCCGTTACAACAAGTCATTCCCTGAACGTTACTGGTGGTTCCGACCGTTCTACCTTCTCTATGGGTGCCGGTTATCAGTATCAGGATGGTGTGTTTGGCAATGTTGTTAAGTCAGATTACCGCCGTTTCACCTTCCGTATCAATTCAGAGCATGTCATCTATCGCAATGACAAGGGTATGGATGTAGTGAAGATTGGTGAGAATATCTACTATCAGCACAAGCAGAACCAGGGTATCCAGATTGGTAACCAGTATAGCAATGAGCTTTCCAATATGCTTCGTTCCAATCCTACTATCCCTATGTATAATGCAGATGGAAGCTATACCAAGGCTGAGGACTTGAAGAACTGGATTGATAACTACAACTCTTATTCTGTAAACCCAATCTATAAGATGTTGAATCAGCAGTCTGGTCACAATAAGAGTATCAACCAGAATCTGCATGCTACAGGTTATTTGGTGATTCAGCCAATCAAGAATCTGGTTTACCGTGGACAGTTGAATTACAATCAGAATACTTGGACATGGCGTACATTCCTCCCTATATTCGATGCCAATAGAACCAATGCGGATTATTTCCGAACAGAGGATAAGGCAACAAACCAGATTGGAACAAGTTGGGGATGGAGTACAACAAATACCTTGAGTTATAAGTTTGACTTGCAGAAGAAGCACAACTTCGACATCCTGGTAGGTACAGAGTATGGTGAGAGCCGTCCTGACTTCGGTTTCTCCTTGAATGCTACATCTTCTAATTCGGTGTTTGGCGATATGACTCATGCTTACATGACCTATATGAAGAATAATAATGCTGCTGCCGTTACTGGTACTCCTTGTGATGATTCTCGCAGTATGTCTTACTTCGGTCGTGTCAACTACAACTTCAATGAGAAGTATATGCTTTCAGCCATCATGCGTGCCGATGGTAATTCTAAGTTTGCTCCAGGTAAGCGTTGGGGTTATTTCCCATCTGTATCTGCCGGTTGGGTTATCTCAAACGAGAAGTTCATGGCTAAGACAGTATCATGGCTCGACTTCCTGAAGCTTCGCGCTGGTTGGGGTCAGAATGGTAATGCACAGACCATTAACAACTTCCAGTGGCAGAGTGCTTTTGCATTCGATACCAGTAGCTTTTATACCTTCAATGGTAATCCTGATCAGTATGTTGCCGGTGCAGCTCCTTCCCGTCTGTCTAACGAGGATTTGACTTGGGAGACTTCAGAGCAGTTGAACATCGGTTTGGATGCTCGCTTCCTGAATGGACGTCTGGGCTTCACCTTGGATTGGTATAACAAGAAGACCAAGGACTTGCTGGTTGCAGTTCCTGTAGATCCAACAACTGGTTTCTCTACCCAGATGAAGAATGCTGGTACTGTTGAGAACAAGGGTATTGAGCTTTCTCTCTCTTGGAACGATAAGATTGGCAAGGACTTCCAGTACAACGTAGGTTGGAACATGGCTTACAATCACAATGAGGTAACAGAGGTGAAGTCTAACCAGAAGTACAACAATG
Organism: Prevotella sp. TF12-30; assembly: GCF_003436715.1. Lineage (NCBI taxonomy): Bacteria > Pseudomonadati > Bacteroidota > Bacteroidia > Bacteroidales > Prevotellaceae > Prevotella > Prevotella sp. TF12-30. The sequence goes on from NZ_QSQJ01000010.1 coordinate 25,001, forward strand.
GTGGTAAGGACCTCTTGGCTCAGAATACCGGTTATATGACTCGTTTCGAGGAAGGTCATCCTATCGGTTACTTCTGGGGCTACAAGACAGAAGGTGTGATGCAGAATGAGGCAGATGTTCAGGCTTATCTTGATAAGAACTGTAAGGGTAATGCCGCTAACTCTAAGCAGGGTACCGGTATCAAGCCAGGCGACTTGAAGTTTGTGGATGTAACTGGCGATGGCGTTATCAATGATGACGATAAGACAGAACTTGGCGATCCACATCCAGATGTAACCATGGGTATCACTCTCGGTGCATCTTACAAGGGCTTCGACCTTTCTGTAACAGGCTTTGGAGCATTCGGTCAGCAGGTGGCTCGTTCATTCCGCAAGTTCACCGATGGTGAGTACGAGAACTTCACTACAGAGGTGTATGACTACTGGCATGGTGAGGGAACTTCCAACAAGTATCCTTTGCTCGCCCACATGAATGCTGGTCCAAACTGGCAGACCATTTCTGATATTTACATTGAGGATGCCAGCTACTTCCGCCTTCAGAATCTGACCGTGGGTTACGATTTCACCAAGATTTGGAAGAACAGCCCATTCCAGCAGCTCCGTCTCTATTTCGCTGCCCAGAACCTCTTTACCATTACCGGTTATAAGGGTATGGATCCAGAGAATGGTACTGCTATCGGCTCAGACTCATGGGTAACAGGTGTTGATGTAGGTAACTACCCTCAGCCTCGTACCTATATGGTTGGTGTAAATGTAAAGTTCTAATCTAAAATTGAATTCACAATGAAAAAGTTAAATATATTTTTGGCTTCAGTCATGGCGGTACTTAGCTTGGCATCCTGCGACATCAATGATGTGCAGAATGTTGGCGAGTTATCTTCCAGTACCTTCCCTGTTTCCAAGGAGGATGGTGAGGCTGTATTGGCTGGTGTTTACCAGAATTTGAACCAGGTTTGTGCAGACCCTCAGATGAGCTTCCTTTACTATGCCCAGTTGGCTAGTGATGATATGCTCGGTGGTGGTGGTGTCAATGATAAGTTGATGCAGGCAGATGATCTGCTCTGTAACTACAATGCCGATATGACCAATGTGTTCTATGAGGCTCGTTACAAGGGTATCAACCGCGCCAATACCCTGATAGAGGCTCTTCCTAATACCTCTATGAATGAGGATACCAAAAACTCATTGATGGGACAGGCTAAGTTCCTGCGTGCCTTCTATTATTATGAGTTGGCTTCTATGTACGGAAATGTACCTATGCGTCTGAAGTCAGGTTCTGAGGCTATCACCCAAGGTAATATTGAAGACCCTTGGAAGCAGATTCTGATGGATCTTCGTGATGCTGTCGATCTCTTGCCTGCTGCAAAGAGCACTGATGGCCATATTGATAAGTATGCTGCTGAGGCTCTGCTGGGTCGTGCCTGGTTGTTCTATTCAGGTTTCTTTGGCAATGGTTCTACATTGGCTGATCTGACCAGCACTACTTACAATCCTCTGACTTCTGTGGAGCTTCCTGATGGAACTACTCTGTCTAAGGAGAATGTCATTACAGCCATTGATGACTGTGTGGCTAACTCTGGCCGCAAGTTGGTGGATAAGTATCAGAATCTCTGGGCTTATACCAACAGATGCACTGTAGAGGATTACGATTACACCAAGGGTCAGGGCTTCAAGTGGGTTGAGGATGATGCTTCTCAGAATCCCGAGACTTTGTTCTCTATCAAGTTTAACAAGTACGCAGACTGGGGTACAACGATTGGTTATGCCAATAATTATGCTCTTCACTTTGGTGTTCGTGGTGGTCAGGCTTATGGCAACACTTTCCCATTCGGTCAGGGTTGGGGTGCTGGTCCTGTAGCTCCAAACCTGGTAAAGGATTGGGCTGCTGCTGAGCCTAATGATGCACGTCGTGATGCTTCTATCCAGGACTGGTCTAAGGTAGCAACCTATAAGAAAGGTGGTTGGGCAGACTTCGTTCAGGAAACTGATTACTATGCCAAGAAGTGGGCTCCTGTTACTTGTAAGAATGATCAGCTGAAGGATGGCTATTCTTGTACTTTCGAGAATGTGATGTATCCTGGCAACTGGGATGTAGCAGGAAAGGAGAACATGCAGTTGAATAACATCCACGACCTGGTACTCATCCGTTTCGCTGACGTATTGTTGATGCAGAGTGAGTTGAAGAAGGATATAGCTGGTATCAATGAGGTTCGCAAGCGTGCTGGTTTGAACCCTATTGCAGCTTATTCAGAGGAAGCTTTGAGAAATGAGCGCCGTTGGGAGTTGGCTTGCGAGGGTACCCGCTGGAACGACCTCCGTCGTTGGCATATTGCCGCTGCTGCTCTTGAGAAGCAGAATGGTGTTGCTATCTATTATTGCGGACAGCCTGATACAAATACTCCACACAATGGAGGTTATACTGCCCGTTACAATGCTACTGCTGGCTTCCAGAAGATGCCTGAGACTCAGGTGGCTCTGGGTACCGTAAAACAGAATGAAGGTTGGACTGGTGCTGATTCAGAATATCAGGGCTGGAAGTAATCAATTCTTTAATCTTTTAAATGAATAAGTATATGAAAAAGATATTTTTTGCATTGTCTATGCTGACATTGCTTTATACTTCTTGTGATCCTTCTACCGATTCTGGCAGCACAGGTTTCTCTGAGAATGTAACAGCTGAGAGCGTAGATGCCAAGGCAACACCTGTTCAGGTGAATGGTAAGAATAGCAACCGTATCATCATCGAGAATCATTCTCCTATCACAAGCCAGTGGTCGGTTGACCAGTTGGCTGAAGGTGCGGTAACCTCTTCCAAGGCATACGATACCATCTATGTTACCAAGGTAGGTGCCAACACCGTTACTATGCACTGCAAGAACGTGGCTGTTGACTTTACCAAGGACTTCACTGTGAATGTAGATGAGATTACTTATCTCTCTGCAGAACTTCAGAAGCGTCTCTGCGTAACTGGTTCTGAGGGTAATTATACTTCTACTGTAGGCGAGTTCGCTGGTCAGCCTGTACAGTTCGGTACTGCTTTTGATGCAGGTAAGGTAAAGGTTATTCAGGAGGTCAAGGAAGGCAAGAAGGGTAATGTCTTTACTGTTGAGAATGGTAACGGTGTGCTTTCTAACTGGGCTATTACCAAGGAAGGTGCTGATGAGGCTGCTGGTACTGCTACTCTGAATGGCGATCAGCTGATGGTTGTTGAGGAAGGTAAGTTCAATATTACCTTGACTTATACCAAGGCTGATGGCACTCAGGAGACTTACAATGCAGGTTCTTTCGATGTTGAGTCTTTGACTACCAAGCCAGAGCTTCTTGAGTATCTCGCTGGTGGCGAAGATGGTGATGGTACTACAACATGGGAATGGAACGATAAGGCTTCTGGTGTTTGGGGCAATGGTTCTTTCGGTAGCGGTAATGGTCCTCAGTGGTGGACTGTATCATATACAGACATTGAAGGCCAAGGTAGTAGCAAAGCTGGCGGTGTAAAGCGTAGCGGTACTCATGCTTACTTTACCATTGATACCAATTCCAAGACAGCAACTAATGGTGATGGTACAACGCTTCCTATCAAGGTGAATGTGCTTGAGCACAAGGATGCTTCTTGGGATAAGGGTACTATCTCATTCCCAACAGTAACAAATGATAAGTTTGTTATTCCTATGGGTGTAAATGTTAATGAAGGTGATGCTGCTTTCCAAAAGTATTATGTCTTGGTAGCATCTAATGACGAGCTTGTTTTAGCAGCTTGTCAATCTGATGGTAGTACCGGATGGTACTATGTCTTCAAGAAAAAGGCTAAATAGGTATGTGATAAATCGTTGTGATTAAAACATAAAATTAGGCTAAGCCTCGGCTGTAGTGATACAGTCGGGGCTTTTTCTTTTTGCCTGATGCTGAAATATTATCCGAAATGTTTGGCGGTTACGATAAATAGTCGTAACTTTGCGCTTACAATATTAAAATTATAGTATAATGGTGCATTCATTAAAAATCCTAGATAAAGATTACAAACAGTGGGTTAAACAAATTGCTGTTCGTTATCGTGGAAGCCAAATAAAAGCAGCGATAAAGGTTAATACCGAGCAACTGCGATTTTATTGGCAACTTGGAAAGGATATAGTTGAAATGAAAGTTGAGGAACGATGGGGCGAATATGTCATCACTCAATTAAGCAAGGATTTGCAAAAACTCTTGCCTGGTGTTGAAGGACTTTCCATTACAAACCTTAGATATTGCCGCCGCTTTTATTTGCTTTATTCTCAGCAATATATAATTCACCCCCAGGTTGGGGGCGAAATAGAGAATGGGTCTTTGAAGAATGTATACTCCCAAACAGAGGATGTTTTTCAAATACCTTGGGGACATCATAAAGTCATCATGGATAAAGTGAAAGGTGATGCGAAGAAAGCGTTGTTTTATGTGGCTCAAACCATAGAGAATGGATGGAGTCGCTCTATGCTTTTGAATTGGATAGGGACAGGACTTTATGAACGGCAAGGTAAGGCGTTGAATAACTTTACTCATAGCCTTCCTAAAATCGATAGCGATTTGGCTAAAGAGATAACTAAGGATCCGTATTGCTTTGGTTTTGCAGAAATTACAGGAAAATATAATGAGCGTAAACTTAAAGATGCGTTGCTGAATAATATCTCGGATTTCTTGATAGAGCTGGGTACAGGTTTTGCTTATGTGGGTAAAGAATATCGCTTAGAAATTGGTGATACAGAAAATTTCATAGACTTGTTGTTCTATAATCTTAAACTGCGTTGTTATGTTGTTATAGAGGTTAAAATAGATAAGTTTGAGCCAAAAGACATTGGACAAATCGGTACTTATGTTACGGCTGTCAATCATATTCTCAGAGAGGCCGGAAAAGATAATCCAACTATTGGCTTACTGATATGTAGAAGTAAGGATAATACTTTGGCACAATATGCCTTAGAGTCAAGTAGTCAGCCGATTGGAATATCTGAATATGAATTGGAAAAGTTTTATCCTGTAAAAGTTGAAGGAACTATTCCAACTATAGCAGAGTTGGAAGCTGCGTTAGATGGTAAATCAATTGAAAAGTATAAATAAGTCTAACCCCCGGCTGTTGTTCTGCAGTCGGGGCTTTTTCATACCTTTTAGTAAACAGAAATTGACTTTTTTTGCTTTTCTTCCGTACTTTCTAGTATAATTGTTGAAAAGATTTGGTGTTTACGAGTTTTTATTGTACTTTTGTATGCAGTAAGACAAGTAGGTTTAGCAGGGTATGTTTGTACAACTGAGAGCTTATAACAGCTTAACTTTGCGACTCACACCGAACGGTGTGAGTGCGTGCATCGAACGAAGTAAGAACGTGCGGCGTTCGATGTGAGCACGTGCATCGTTCGAAGCACGTCGGAAAGTCCTGGAACTTCAAGCTTATATCATTAGTACTTAGTACCTTATAACATACTTGTGATAACAGCTAATAATACTAAACTATGGCAATAAAGTATGAAATCCATTCCATCCATAACTCGAAGGGCGAAGGTGGAGAACAGAAATTTGTCCGGTTGCGTGACCACGAACCGATGACCAGTAAGCAGATAGAGCAGCATATAGAGCAGGCATGCTCGCTTACCAGGGGCGATGTGCAGGCGGTGATGATATCGCTGCACGATCTTATCGTGACCGAGCTCTCTCAGGGCGCCCGTTTCTATCTTCCACAAATAGGCTATCTCTCGCTGTCTGTTACAACGGAGTTGCCGGAAGGTAAATCCATGGATAAGGTGACAGGTAATAATATCCGCTTGCGTAACATCAACTTCAAACCTACTGCCGAATTGTTGAACGAGGTGGCTAGACAGGTAAGGTTCGAACGCTCTAAATATACCACGAAGTCTCGCAGATACACCGAAGAACAGTTGTGGGATAAGATTGTGGCTTTCATAAAAGAGCATGACTATATTTGCCGACGCGACATGGAATACCATTTCTCCCTGCGCCAGCAGACAGCCTTGAAATGGTTGAAGCATTTTACCGAGAAAGGGCTTCTGGTAAAGGAGGGGGCAATAAATGCTCCTATCTATTTCCTGGCAAAAGACAATAAAGGCAATGAAGACAATGGAATCTCCCTTCATACTAAACGTCCTGAACCATAGAAGTTTAGCGTAGCTGTGAAAGGAGAAATGAAAATGGGATTTAAAATTAATACCTAATAAAAATGAATAATTTGATCACTAAAACTTGGAAACCGCTGCTGTCGTTGCTCTTCGGCGTGGCAGTGATGCTGTTCTGGGCTGTGCCTTATATGGCAGGGCTCTGCTTTCAGGAACAGTATCAGATGTTTCTCTTTGATACCAACTATTTCCTGGAGCGCATTGTGCTGCCAGGAGGATTGGCTGACTATATCAGTGAGTTTCTGGTACAGTTCTACTATATGCCTGTATTGGGTGGTGCCATCATCGGACTGCTCCTGATAGGCATTCAGACTGCCGTATGGGGACTGATGAAGCAATATGGAGCCAAGCATGATTTCCCGGGCTATCTCCTGAGTTTCCTTCCAAGCATCGCCCTGTGGTGCGCTATGGGCGACCAGAACATCCTGCTTTCTTTTGTGGTTGCACTTTTCGGAGCTCTGCTGATGGGATGGATTCATAACCGATTCCACAACCGTTTGGTAAAGGTGGTGTTCGAACTGGTTAGCACGGCATTGGTTTATTGGTTCCTGGGTCCTGTGGTATTCCTTTATGCCGCCCTGATGATAGGTGATACGCTGAAGAATGCGCAGCAGAAGGGCAACTTCCTTTCCGGAATAGGCTATTCTGCCTGCATCCTTGTGCTTACCATAGCCTGGATCCTGCTGAGCACGCAGTCTCTGCAGTATCCGATGTCTCGCATCTTTGCCGGACTTAATTATTATCGCTATCCGGGTGCAGTATCTCCGTTGCCTTTTGTTGTGATGGTATGGGCTGTTGTGATTCCTTTCTTGGGGATGATTCCATGCCACCGGAAATCCTTGCAGAAGTTGCAGCAATCCAAAGTGGTCATAGTGTTGGGCTATGTATTGGTGATTGTGGCTTCATGGTTTGGTATCAAGGCATCTTTTGATGAAATGACCTACGACCTGATAGATTATGATTTCCTGGTTCGCACCGAACAGTGGGATAAGATCATTGAGAAGGCAGAGAAGAAGCCGGCAACCACACCGCTCAGTGTTTCGTGTGTGAATCTTGCCTTGAGCCAGAAAGGTATGCTTGCCGACCGCCTTTTCGAGTTCTATCAGAATGGAGGCGAGGGCTTGTTCCCTACCTTTACCCGCGATATGATTTCGCCGGTATCTACTGCAGAAATCTTCTTCCGTCTGGGTATGGTGAATGATGCCGAAAGATATATGTTCGAGGCGCAGGAGGCGATACCGAATTATCGCAAGAGTTCCCGATTGACCCGCAGGATTATAGAGTGCGAAATCATCAACGGTAATTACAAGGTAGCAGCCAAGCTGCTCCGCCGACTGCAGAAGACGCTCTTCTATAGCAACTGGGCGAACCAGATGATGGCGCTGCTGGGCAATGAGAAGGCTATCAACCGACATCCTATCTATGGCAAGCTGCGCAAGTATCGTGAGAAAAAGCAGGACTTCCTCTTCAGCGACCGGGAGATGGACCAGATGCTGGGCTTGCTCTTCCTGAATGATAACCATAACAAGATGGCATACGAATATCTGATGTGCTACGAACTCCTGCAGCGCGATATGGAGAAGTTCATGCAGTATTATCCGCTGGGCAGATTCGTGGGTTACGACCATATTCCACGTTCCTTCCAGGAGATTCTCATCGGCAACTGGATGAAGACGCATAGCGATCCACGTACCATCCCATATAGTGTGGATGCACAGAACGTGAATAATACGCTCAACTTCATTCAGCTCTATATGCAGAATCCGAAGGATCCTCAACTCAGTCAGCAGCCGTATGTATCCAATGCCTGGCACTATATGGTGATACAAGACAAGGAGGAAGCTAAGAAGGAGGAGAAGAAAACTATATATTAATGTTGAATGTTAAGTGTTAAATGTTAAGTTGGCAATCTTGCTGATAATTAGTGCATAATACACGTTGATAATATTTGGTTAGAAAATGAAAACGATAAAATCTTTATTGTGCTCTCTGTTGGTTGGAGTGGTGATGGCTTCGCTTAGTGCATGTTGTTACCCTCCGGCGTGGAAAGATGCCAAGGAAATCAATCAATTCCCTAAGATATTCCCCGATTATGTTGGGGTTACAGTTCCTGCTAATATCGCACCGCTCGATTTTAATATGGCGGACGAGGATATTGAGGATATGTATGTATGTGTGCATGGTCCGAAAACCATAGAGGGGCTATATTCTTACGACAAGAAGTATGCGGAGTTTGAGGTAGATGAATGGCATGATTTCTTGAAAAAGAACAAGGGTGAAAAACTCACCGTCTCAGTGTATGTATTGAAAAATGGTGAAAGGTTCAAATATCAGGACTTCGATATCCATGTCAGCCCATACGAACTGAAGGACTGGGGCTTGACCTATCGTCGCATAGCTCCTGGTTATGAGGTGTATGGCAAGTTGGGTATCTATCAGCGCAACTTGAGTAACTTTGAGGAAACGGCAATCCTTGAGAATACCGCAGCGCCGGGTGCCTGCCTCAACTGTCATACGGCAAACAGAACCAATCCAGACCAGTTTACCTTCCATGTGCGTGGTGACCATGGTGCTACCTTGGTTTCTCAGAACGGAAAGCGGGAGTGGCTGAAGGCTAAGAATGATTCCCTGAAGGGTTCTATGGTTTATCCTTACTGGCATCCATCGGGCAAGTATTGTGCTTATAGCACCAATACCACCCATCAGAGTTTCCATGCCGTGAAGGATGAGCGAATTGAAGTCTTCGACCAGGCATCGGATGTCTTCGTTTATCAGCCTGCAACCCATGAACTGATATTGGATTCTCTACTGATGACGAAAGACCATTATGAGACTTATCCGGTATTCTCGCCTGATGGAAAGACGCTCTATTTCTGCTCTTCTACCGCAGAGCCTATCCCAAGCGGTTACAAGGATATCAAGTATAATATCTGCAAGATTGGTTTTGATGCGGCTACGGGCAAGTTTGGCAGCCAGGTGGATACCATCTTCAATGCCCGTGAATTGGGCAAGAGTGCCACCCATCCACGTCCTTCGTATGATGGCAGGTACATCATGTTTACAATGAGTGATTATGGCTGTTTCCCGATCTGGCATAAGGAAGCGGATAACTGGTTGCTGGATTTGAAGACGGGGCAGGCGCGACCAATGACGGCTGCCAATAGCAGGAATACAGATAGCTGGCACAACTGGAGTAGGGATTCCCATTGGTTTGTCTTTACATCCCGCAGGGGTGACGGTCTCTATACCCGTCTTTATCTTGCCTGCATCGATGACAAGGGCAATGTAAGCAAGCCGTTCCTCTTGCCTCAGCGCAATCCGAAGAAGTACTACGACGAGTTGCTGGATTCCTATAATACCCCTGATTTCACTTCGAAGCCAGTAGAGCTGGATGCCCGTGCGGCAGGAAATGAAATCATGAGTGATAAGAGGATTCCGACGAAAGTTAGATAATCCAATAAAAATATAAAAAAGCCCGAGCCATTATCAGCTCGGGCTTTTTTGTGTTTATTGGATACTGTGTTTATTTAAACTTTTCTGCTTCCTGTTTCATCACATTCTCAATATCGATGGCATTGAATGGAACGGGACCACGACTCAACTCCGGGATGTTGAAACTCTTCAGGCAATCGTCGTAGAAGGTTGGTTCCCTCTGCGGCAAGACGAAAGGCTTGTGAGCCTTGCCATGCTCATCAAAATAGCAGAAGTAAGGCTTGCCGTAGAGTCCGTCATCGCGCTTGCTTGCAAAGACAAACCATCTGCCGGAATGCGACCAGCTGTGATAGGTATCACTTTTCCTGCTGTTTACGATGCTGAGGCTGTCTATCTTTCCGGTCTGCAGGTCGAGCATACGGAGTTCTGCCTCTGGATGCCAGATAGGGAAGGTGCCATAGTCGGCAACGGTGAAGAGACAGTATCTGCCGTCTGGACTTATCTTGGGATGGCATACCGAGCGCTCTGTGTAGAGGGTATCTACCTTCGAACCGAATGTTCCTGTTCTGTCCTCGAAAGGGATGCGGACAAGGGCATATTTCAATCCCTTCAGATTCTTTGTCTTCAGACCTTTCTTATCTGCTACGCAATAGTAGATGTATCGGCCGTTAGACGAGAAGGTAGGGAAGGTCTCGAGTTTTGTGCTGTCGCTGGTGAGCGGCGATGAAATGATGATGTTGTTGTCGAGGTCGGCAACATACACATCACTCTTCGAATCATATACCTCCAGCCGCTTGTCTGGGTTGGCATGGAAGGCAGGGATGATGATGTTGGTAGAAAACGTGACGTATCTGCCCGAAGGGTCGAACCCGTAATACACGCTCGATGAAACCATATTGGCTGTCTTCAGATTGAGTTTACGCAGCTTGCCGTTGCGGTTGAGGATGGCTCCGCCGCCTTCGCCTCTTACATATACCATACTGAGGTTCGGGTTCTGGTTGCCGAAGGCGTGACAGTTCATGCAGCGGTTTTCCTGCAGATGATAGTCGGTGAGAATCGTCTCCTTCCAGTTCTCAATACATCGCTGCCTGATCTGTATCTTGTTCCATACCTCGTAGTCGGGTTCTATCAGTCGGTAGGTGAGATAGGGGTCAATGCTGTCGCCTACCACCTGCCATTTGAAGGACTTGAATGCGGTCCATTCTCCGTCATCGCTCTTGGAGTAGATCTGCACCTTTACGTTCTTGTTCACCGCCTTCTGAAGGAATGCTTTCCAGTCGTCGAGATCGAACTTCAGGTTCTGACTGTTGCTTGTAGCGGTTAATGTGTTGTCGGCATCGTTGGCATCAGCGCCCTCGATGGTGAGAATGGTTTCGATGTTGGTAAGGTGCTTGTCGCGAATCTCGAAATTGAGCGGGGCGATATTCACCGGAATCGTTACATCTGCATAGTCGGGATACATATTGGGGTAGTGATCTACCTGTTCTGCATTCTCGTGAGTCAGGGCGCAGGAGGCGAGCAGAAGAAGGCTCGCCGCTGCACCATATAGTATATTCTGGAATTTCATATTTCTCTATTTTAGAAGATGAATCGTATCAAGTATTTGCGCTAGTTGTTGTTCAGCTTAGGTGCCTCTGCCTTGTCGAAGTAATACCAGTAGGTATCCTTGAAGGCTGGGTTGCCTCGCTGTTCATTATACAGCTTGAATCTCTGCAATACATCCTGCCTCTTGATATACTTTGCCCATTCGGCAGTCGGAGCCTTTGTTCCTGCCAGATAGATGGCAAGTGCCTCCTGGTATAGTTTCTCGTAAGTTACATTCTGCTGCTTGAGATAATAGGCATCGTAATCGTGCTTGAAGGTTTCCATATCCTTCAGGAGCAGGTCGCTGCAGAGCATATAGTTGACGGTGATGTTGTTGTTGGGGTTGCTTTCCATCAGTTCGCTCATGATGGTGTGGCAGTTGTCGTTCAGGCGCAGCGTATCTCGGGTGTTGAGATAGGGGCGCTTGTCGATGTACTGCTGCAGGAGGGCTTTGTCATAGGATGAAGCCTTTCTGCCAAGGGCATCAAAAGCACGGTTGGCCCATCTGCTCCATACGAATGTCTTCTGCAGGATGCGGAGATATTTGCGGGCGGCATCATAATCGCCCTTTACTAGATTAATCTCTGCAAGACGCTTCATCATCCGGATGTTGCGATTTTCCGGCGAACATACGTTGGCGAGCATGGCGGCACGCTCACAGAAGGTCATGTCGCCCAATATCCAATACAGTTCGTTGAGGGTCTTGATGGTGAGGGGTGGCGTGTCGGGACCCAGTGTCTCGAAGGTACCGAGGTTGTTGCTTGGGAATTTCAGCAGTACTGCGGGGAGACTGCGTCCCTGTGCAGAAATCAGGTTATAATAGAACTTCATGTAGGAGTTAGGCTCCTTGTCTTTTTCTATCATATTGACCACCTTGTTGTAGTTGCCGAAGTAGTATTCGCAATCTGCAGCCAGGGTCTTCTCCAAGTCCATCTGCGGCTTTACAAACTTACCTAAGCCCGGGTGGGTATATAATGTATGGAAATCGATGAAATACAGGCGTTTATCAAGCATGATGATGAATAGGGGGATGGCAATGGCTGCCAGACGGGTATAGTTGCCTGGCTTGTTGATATACTTGATGCAGCCTAACAGTACGAGGGCTGCGTATATCCACATGCCACAGCCAAAGAACCAGTGGCAAACCAGCATGCTGATGAAGATGCTGACTGATGTAATCCACTGGGGTAATCTCGTTCCGTCTATGGAAGTATGTCGCAGTGCCTGATTTTCCAGCTTCTTGATGGACATACGGGTGGAGACAAGAATCTTGGTGCTGAACCGGAAGACATTGGCTCCACCGGCAATGGCAATGATGCTGCTGAGCCTATAGTCGTAGTGCAAACTGAAGCACACGAGCATCGTCATCACAGCGATGGCTATGGTGTATGGTATCCAGGTGCCCTTGATGTCGGCATCCTCTACGCCACATCTTACGTTGTATCCAGCCATAAGGATGGATAGGGTCAGGATGGTAGGACCAGCATATCGGTAATAATAAAACTGTGTGAGGAAGTCGCCTGTCAGGCAAGCTAGCCAACCCGGCTTGTCGAGATAGGTGGTGATATAGTCCCATGAAAACAGAAAGAGTTGATTCTGCTCCTGGTAAAAGAGATGATAGGGATAGAAGAATTGGAAAAACACAAAACTTGCTATTGCCCCCAATAAGATGAGTACGTGTACTCCGGGTTTGGTAATCAGACTGTTCATTCTACTATTATTTAGACTACAAAGTTACACAAAAATATTAAGAATGAATAAAAAAAAGCAGAAAAATGACATTTTCTTATCATTTTTCTGCTTATTCGTATCAAATGTATGTGTGATTATTCCTTCTCAGCAATGCATTCCATTTCTATCAACCAGCCTGGTCGGCATACTTTAGCCTCCACGATGATGCGGGGTATCTGTGGATAAAACTGCTGCATCATTCTATCTACCGTATGATAGTCGGAGATGTCGCGAAGATAGATGATGAAGTATTGGATATCATTCATCGTGGCATCGCCATCTTTCAGCAGGGCGCCGATGTTCTCAAGCAGTCTGCCGGTCTGGCGCACGATGTCTCCTGCATAGACCACATCTCCATACTTGTCGATACTGGCTGTACCGGAGATGAAGTATTGTTGCTTGAACTGCTGGCTTCCTTCTGGATGGAGAGTATGGGTAGGTAGCGTAAGCCGGGTTCCTCGTTCGAAGGCTACTCCATATTCATGGGTAGGATTCAGATGATCGAGTGCCTGAAGATACTTCTTGTCCTCTTCCTTGATATGGGGGATGGTGAGGAAGTCGATGGCTACAGCTGCGTGGCGTACCGGAGTGGCTCCACCGATACCCGTGCTGGCAATGTAGTGGGTGTCGGCAGTCAATCCTTCTTGGTCGAAGATGTCATTGCGGGCTTCTACTACGCCTTGATAGTTTACATCGATGTTGGTGACGTATATCCAGGTGCGAACCAGGTTGCGTTCCATGGTCATATCCGTACCTTCAATAGTCTTCAGATATTTATTGAAGAGAAAATGGGTCTGCTCGTACGAATCCTTTCCCTTTGCTTCCTCTTCTGTAAGACGAAGACTGTGGAATAAGATAGGTGTAGCTTCATCCGTAGTCTTGATCAGCAGGCTTACCTTGCTGCCATTCAGTGGAGTCTGTTCCACGATAGTGAGGTTTGCGCCTTTCAGAAACTCCTGATAAAGGAGAGATTCTTCTAACTCTTTTATCTGGTTCTGGGAGTCGCTGAGGAATACCTTACAATATTGCAAGGTACGATTTTCCAGTTTCTCTGTATCGAGAATGTTACCTAGTTTTAGATACAGAAAGTTAAGGCGATCATTGAATGAACCCTTAGCTTCTGGTGATAGTATTATGTATTTGTCCATCTTGTTTTTCTTTTTTCGCCAGCAAAGGTACGGATAATATCTGAGATATAAGAATATAGACAGGATGAAAAGATAAAAATACCGAGATATGGGGATAGGAACAGGCTGGATAGAACGAAAAAGAGGGAAGTAAAGGCTTGTTTTCCTTTACTTCCCCTATCTTTTTCTTATTTCCTGCTTTAGAGTGATTCGAGCATACGCTTGATGACAACCTCGGCTGAGATCTCACGGTTGGCAGCCTCTGGAATCACCAGACTGTTCTTGCTCTCGATGACATCATCGGTAACAATCAGTCCACGGCGTACTGGCAGACAGTGCATGAAGCAACCATCGTTGGTCCAGCTCATGTGCTCCTCGTCGATGGTCCAGCTCATATCCTTGCTCAGGATTTCGCCATACTGTGCTGGGTCTTTCACACCCGGACAGCTCCAGTTCTTGGCATAAACGAAGTCTGCACCTTCCAGAGCCTTTTTCTGGTCGTACTCCACTTTGGCATTACCTACGAACTTAGGGTCGAGTTCATAGCCCTCAGGATGAGTAACCACGAAATCAACATCGGCTGCGTTCATCCATTGAGCGAATGAGTTTGGCACAGCTTGAGGCAAGGCACGGCAGTGAGGAGCCCAGGTCAGGACTACCTTTGGACGAGCCACCTTCTTGTGCTCCTCGATGGTGATGAGGTCGGCGAATGCCTGGAGAGGGTGAACGGTAGCTGTCTCCATAGCGAAGACTGGGCGACCGCTGTACTTTACAAACTGGTTGACGATGGTCTCGGCATAATCGTAGTCACGGTCTTTCAAACCGGCAAAGCTGCGCACACCGATAAGGTCGCAGAAGCTTCCCATCACTGGGATTGCCTCCAGCAGGTGCTCGCTCTTGTCGCCATCCATGATGACGCCACGCTCAGTCTCCAGTTTCCATGCACCTGCGTTTACATCGAGCACGATTACATTCATGCCCAGGTTCATCGCAGCCTTCTGTGTACTCAGTCGGGTACGGAGACTGTTATTGAAGAATATCATCAGCAAGGTTTTGTTCTTGCCTAACTCCTGATAACCGAAACGGTTTGCTTTCACTTCCTGTGCCTCGGCGAGTGCTGCTTTCAAGTCGCCAAGGTCTTCAACATTAAAGAATGTCTTCATTGTTATTTCGTTTTTTTGTTTGTTATTTCTGATATAAAGCTATTGAATTCTTCACTCTTCACTTTTCGTTCTTCACTTCCTTGTCTGTCCCTGGCCAGTAATCAGCCACTTGTAGGTGGTAATTTCTTCTAGCGCCATTGGTCCGCGGGCTCCAAGTTTTTGGGTACTGATGCCTATCTCTGCGCCCAGTCCGAACTGTGCGCCATCGGTAAAGCTGGTAGGAGCGTTTACATAAACGCAGGCTGCATCTACCAATGCCTGGAACTTCTTCTGGGCTGCTTCGTTGTTGGAAACGATGCTCTCGCTGTGTCCGCTTCCGTAGGTAGCGATATGGTCGAGCGCCTCATCTTCTGAAGCGACGGTCTTGATACCCATCTGCATGCTGAGCCATTCAGTGTTCCAGATGCTCTTCATATTAGCATCTGCTTCTGTTGAGTCTGCGGATTTGCAATCCGCAGTCAGCAAACCTGCCTCCTTCATCTTCGCTTCGCTTTCCTCTGCCTTATATAATAAGGTGTCAGGATAGTGCCCCTTTAAGGCTTCGTAAGCCTTGGCATCAGCATGAATCTTGGTCTGTTTCTCGGCGAGACCCTCGCAGAGAGCAGGGAGGTCGTTTAATCTGTTTTCGTGAATCAGCAGACAGTCGAGTGCATTGCATACGCTCACTCTTCGGCACTTGGCATTGGTGATGATGCGCTTGCCCATCTCCAGATCGCCATCCTTGTCGAAGTAACAATGTACCACGCCGGCTCCGGTCTCTATAACCGGTACTTTGGCAGTATCACGCACGAAGTTGATAAGCTTCTTTCCGCCACGAGGAATACAGAGGTCGATATAGCCCACGGCATTCAGCATTTCGCCGGTAGCCTCATGGGTAGCAGGTAGGAGAGTTGCCACATCAGGATTGATTCCATACTTTATCAACACTTTGTGGATAAGTTCGATACTTGCTGTATTAGAGCTGTTTGCGTCCTTTCCACCTTTCAGTACGCAAGCATTTCCGCTCTTGAAACAGAGTGAAAAAACATCGTAGGTAACATTAGGACGGGCCTCGTAAATAATGCCGATGACTCCGAATGGAACGGCTACTCGCTGCAGGTGCAATCCATTGTCGAGTGTCTTGTCTTTGAGAACTCTTCCGAGCGGTGAGGGCAGGGTACTTACGTGTCGCATATCCGAAGCAATATCCTGGAGTCGCTGCTCTGTGAGTTGCAATCGGTCGTAGAGCGGGTTAGCCTTGTCCATCTTCGCCAAGTCTTCTGCGTTTGCTGCAAGGAGCGCAGGAGTCTCTGCGATGATAGCGTCAGCCACCGCCTTTAGCACTTCGTTACGTTGTTCGTCGCTGAGCAAGCCCAGTGTCTTGCTGGCTGCCTTCACTTTTTGGAAAGTCTCTTTCAGTTCCATTTGCTATTTCCTTTCTTATTTGATGATAAGATATTTGGTAATGTGTTATGAGTTCCCTCTTAACAACGGCAAAGGTAAGCATAAATATTGGAAATTGCAAACTTTATGCAAGAAAAAGTGATGATTTTATAGATAAATGGATAGTTATACGAAAATGAGATAAAAAAGGTCAGGCAGCGTCTGACCTTTTTGTAATGGTTCCTTCTAATTATTCTGATACTGCCAGAAGAATTACTCTTTATCGTTTTCTTCAGGATGAGCCATTAGATACAGTTCTTTCTGTCGTTCGATTTCTCTTCTCAAGTCTTCCTTGTCTGGCAGGTATAACTTGTATTTTGCTGCGAACATCTGGTCGTTTTTGGCGAGGGTAGAGTATCGTGCCACATCCGAATCGGTTTCGGCACAAAGAATGATTCCGATAGTAGGATTGTCGTCTGGTCCTTTTTTCATCTTGTCGTACATCTGAAGATACATATCCATCTGTCCTACATCTTGATAAGTGATGCGATTTACCTTCAAATCGACCAAAATAAATGATTTGATGAGGTAATTGTAAAACACCAAATCGATGTAGTAGTCGTTTTCCTCGGTTCGAATATGTTGCTGACGAGCCACGAGTGCATATCCCTTTCCCATTTCCATCAAGAATTTCTCTAGGTTGTTGATGATGGCTGTCTCCAGTTTTGATTCTGCAAGGGAGGTGTCTTCCGGTAATCCAAGGAATTCCAAGACAACTGGTGATTTGATGTATTCGAGTTTGTCTTGTTGATAAGCCTTTGTCTTGTCTTGCATCTCGTTAACGACTGGCTGCTTCTTCTTCGACATAAGAAGACGTTCATAATATAAGGTGTTGATATTGCGGTTGAGGGTTCGGTAACTCCAACCTTCGTTGAACGCTTCCTTTGCATACCATTCACGAGCTTGTTTATCTTCTACACGGATGAGACGCTCGTAATGAGACCAAGGAAGAAGGCGTAACTCGGATTGGATAGACTGTGTCTGATCTTTTTGGGGTAGCAAAGAAGATTCATCAGACAGTGTCTGATGTTTTTGCTTTTTGAATTCTTCAGACACTGTCTGAAGAATTTGTAAGTTATTGAATGTCAGATAAAACCTTTTGTAATTGGCAATATTCGTATATGAGAATCCCTTCCCGAATTCCTCTGTAAGAGCAGCCGAAGCAATCTCTATCACATGCTTTCCGTATTCTGCACGTGATGCTCCGTTCTGCTCCTCTTCCACAATACGTTTCCCTATTTTCCAGTTTCTTTCTACCAGAGAATAATTGACGGCAGCGAAAGCTTTGCTCCTTGCTTTGCTGACAATTGTCTTCAAATCATTTACGAGAAACTTCTCTCCTCCTTTATATGAGTGCTCCATTTGCTTCATAATTATGCCTTGTTTTATGTATGATGAGTGCAAAGATACGCTTTTTTATTGGTAAAGCACAAAAATATGGTTAAAAAGTTTGCGGAAACCAAAACTTTTGCTATCTTTGCATCGTCAAACCCTTGCTGAAAGCCCTCGTGGGTGGGATGCTTAGGGAGACACATATACATAAAAGGCGTAACTGTACGCTTTGGTTTTGACTGTGTGGAATTCTCGCAAAGTTCAACGATAAGTCAAGAACAAAGCAACGGGAACGCCCCTTGGGTGTATTGTATGCATTCCTTTCAAGATGCAGTATCCATTTCTATGGATGGATTGTATCTCGTGGGATGATTATATATACATTTACGTGGGGCTTTCAGCGTTGCTCGTTTCGACTTATCGGGCAATGCGAGAAGCCTCACACAGTGGAACGAGTGACAGACTGGCTCCACGTTTCTTTTTTTGTGTATGGGTGGTTAAACTTTTTTAAGCACGAGGAGCCACGTGAGGAGGGTTGTTTAAGCATGCCATACAATGGATTCAGCTATGAATAGTGTTCTATCATAATTCCGACGTACATGCAATATAGTAGAAAAGGTTAAATATGAATTAAAATCGAGGCTGATTCGCTTGTATTTGCAATTTGGCAAGCAGGTGCGTTTTTGGCCTTTAGAAACAAATAATAAATGATAGTGAATTAAATAATAAGTAGTATATGAAAGTAGATGAAGATATATTAAAGAAAGATTTGCTCCAGTTGCTACGTGAAATGGAACTCTTTGATTATTATCGAGGAGGCAAGAAACTTCATTTAACTAATTTTTCTCCTAAGAGTGCAGAGTTTAAGGAAGGACAGTATGCAAATGAATGTAACTTTCACGTCATTGGTGAGTGTGATTATGTAGAACGTCATGATTCTGATTCTGAAGGAATAGTGAGTCTATCACCAGGTGGAATACAGAGATATTCTGTATATATAAAGACAGAAGGTGATAAAGTGTATCGTGATATGGGATACCGTGTGGATATTATGGGTTGGTAGCATTAATAGGTGCAATGTGTAATAAATAATTGGTAATATGGTGAAAAGTGTTGAAACAGCAAAACAAGCGTTAGTAGATGAAGTAGAGCATGTTTCTTATACTAACGGAGATCCTTTGGGAAATGCAGGAAGTTACCGAAAGGTTCTTGAATATTTGTATCAGTGTGCAATCAATTCTTTGCCTCCAAGTGAAGTAGTAGAATGGATTTGTAATATCTATATGACTCATCAAACAGATGAGGAATATCGAGTGTTTCACGATAGAATTAATATTTTGGCTACAGCTTTCAATGACTTGAAAAATCATGGTAAGCTTAAAAATAGTGTGACGATGAACAATATAAAATGATAGAACATGAAAAGATTAATTGTCATATTGGGGATGGTTCTTATGTCGGTTGCTGTAAAGGCTATTAGTTGGAGTTATTTTTATGATGGCTTATGGTCAGAATGGAGTCCTCGTTATTTTGCAAGGGCATCTGGTAATTGGCACGATTTTGTGATATATAATGCAAATGGCGGTAGTGTTCATAATTATCTATTTCGTATAACTATTGATAATCCTGAAACATTACCAGATAAGAAGCAGAGAAAAGTGATGTTTAAAAACAAGCAATGGCTGGAGTTCACAGGAACAATAGAGTACTATATTTGTGATGATTATCCAACCGCTTACGATATATTTAAAAAGAATTGGCAGTGGATAGAATATAATTATTCTGATACAAGACCTGTAATTAAGGTGAAGAAAATAGTAACGATAAAAATTTCTCCCACTAAAGGTGATAAGATTGGAACATATAATCTTTGGTGGGAAAATGTAGGTTTTGGTTTTAGTTTTGATTAGTATCGGTCATGAAAAAGGAAAATATGAATAGAAGAGCATTTCTTAAAAACGCAACAAAACGAGTGTTGCCAATTTTAGGTTGCTTGATTCTGCCTTCATCTGTGGCTTGGGGTAGTGATGATGAACAATTAGCACCACAGACTTGTAATGGCTCATGTTATGGATTATGTACTACATCTTGTACAAATGGTTGTAAGTCTGGCTGTAAAGGGTGTCAAGGTGGCTGCCAGACGACATGCACAACCTCTTGTGGAAGTGGTTGCGGACAGGGATGCGCAAGTACATGTCAGTCAGATTGTGGAATTATGTGTTCACAGACTTGTCAACAGAGTTGCAGCAACGAATGTATATATAATTGTGGCAATAACTGCTTATCAACTTGTACAGGAGGTTGCGGCCGTGGTTGTAGCGGTAATTGCCGTGGTGACTGTACAGGAACTTGCCGTGGAAGCTGTGGATTAGGATGCTCTAATGGTTGTTCTGGCGGTGTTGTATTTGTTAGTTATTAATAGTAAATGGAAAAGATCAGAACAAGTCGCAGTGAATGGCAATCAGGCATCGCCAAGAATATCACCTTCATCGTCACCAAGGATTGTCAATTGGCTTGTAAATACTGCTACCTCGTGGGAAAGAACACGAAAGAGAGAATGTCCTGGGAGGTTGCTAAGCAAGCCATTGACTATGTGCTTGACCATGAGGACGAGATGAAGGAGGAGAGCGTGATATGGGACTTTATAGGCGGCGAACCCTTTCTGGAGATAGACCTTATCGACAAGATATGCGACTATCTCAAGGTGGAGATGTTCCGCAGAAACCATCATTGGTTCAACTCTTATCGCTTCTCTTTCTCCACAAATGGCATCAATTACGGAACAGAGAAAGTACAGCGATTTATCCAAAAAAACCGACAACATCTCTCCATCGGAATCACTATCGATGGTACCAAGCAGAAACATGATCTCAATCGTATTTGGAAGACTCGGGATATGGAGAAAGGCATCATGCCCAGGCCTGAGGAAGAACGAGGGTCTTATGAGGATGTGGTAAAGAATATCCCTTTGTGGCTAGAACAGTTTCCTAATGCGAGTACCAAGGTGACTATAAGCAGTGCCGACATTCCTTATATCAAGGATAGTGTGTTGCATCTCTATTCGTTGGGTATTCATGAGGTGAATATCAACTGCGTATTTGAGAATGTATGGGAAGAAGGGGATGACAAACTCTTCGAGGAACAACTCATGCTGTTGGCGGATGCGATAATCGATGGTGGCTATTACGAAGACTATGCCTGCTCGTTCTTTACTGAGCACATGGGCAAGCCGATGGACTGCCACTTACAAAATCAGAACTGGTGTGGAGCTGGTAAGATGCTCGCAGTGGATGCGGAGGGTAACTTTTATCCCTGCACCCGATTTGCCCAGTATTCTCTACGTAGCAAGAAAGCATGGATTATCGGTAATATTCATGATGGCATTGACCAGAATAAACTCCGACCGTTCTTGACCTTAGACCGTTGTACGCAGTCCACACAAGAGTGCATCGATTGTGAAGTGGCTGAAGGCTGTGCCTGGTGTCAGGGAGAGAACTATGATGCCGCCGATACACCGACCATCTACCAGCGTGCCACAGCCATCTGCAAGATGCACAAGGCAAGGGTACACGCCAACAACTATTATTGGAACAAACTTTATCGTAAAATAGAGAAAGCATGATACAATACATTGTGATTTTATTGGATGATACCTCGGTATCGTTCTGTCATTATCCGAACAAAAAACAGGAGCGTAGGCTGATGCCTTTGGATACCTTGAAGGCTAGCATTCTCTATGCGATGAAAGAAAACCTCAATGTGCAGTTCGTCTATCCCGATTATCCTCTCCCTGCGGAATATGAGGCGGCGATAGAGTGCATTGACCATGTAAAGATAAAGCCTTTGGTCGTATCTGATGGTGCGGATGTTGTGGTGTTGGATGGTATGGAAGATGCTGAACTACTCGTAAGAAAAGGCGCGAAGTATGCCACTTCTTATGTATTGAGAATAGACAAAGATTCTTTGTTCGCCCAGTCTTCCCTTATTGTGACCATATTAAATAAGGTGGCTCGTTTGAATATTGTTATAACGGACTTAGAACGTTTTTCTAATGCAGACTTTGACGCTTACAAATTATGGCTTCAGGATATCAATAAGTCTGTTGCGAGTCTTTATGTGGATGGTAAATCACCGCAACTCAATTTGCTCACTGACCGTATGATGCTTGATGGGATGAACAACTGTGGGGCAGGGGATACATGCCTCACCTTGGCTCCAGACGGCAACTTCTATGTGTGTCCCGCCTTCTATCTTTCGGAAGACGGATATTCGGTGGGAAGTCTGCACAATGGACTGGATGTGAGGAATCCGCAGCTCTATAGGCTTGATCATGCACCCATCTGTCGCCATTGTGATGCCTATCAGTGCAAGCGTTGCATCTGGTTGAACCGCAAGCTGACGTTGGAGGTGAACACCCCGAGCCATGAGCAGTGTGTAGTGGCGCATTTGGAGCGGAATGAGAGTCGTAACTTGATGCAGACTTTGCGCAGGTATGGCGAGTTTCTTCCCGACAAGGAAGAAATCAAGGAAATTTCTTATCTTGATCCTTATGATATGAGGAATGAGTGGAACAATCAATAACTATTAAAGATATAACTGTATATGGCAATAAGAAAAGTAGTAGGTCAAGTGACCATAGAAGAAAGAAACGAGATTCAGCAACTCTTTGAGCGCCGCAATGGTTTGAATGAACTGGCAAAAATCTTGACGGCAGATAACCATGAGCTCTATGAGAAGCTGGTCAAGGATATGGGGGAAACAGGTACAAAATTCCAAAGCTGGTGGGATCGCATGGGCGAGAAATACCAATGGGAGAGCATTGAAGGTGGCAACTGGGAAATCAACTTCGAGACATGTGAAATCTATTTAGTGGGAGGAAACGCATGATGGCAAACCATTTGTTAATGATAGGAACATCCGAACTGTTGCTTATCGCAGCCTTGGTACTTCTGCTCTTTGGTGGAAAGAAATTGCCTGAGATGATGAAGGGCTTGGGACAAGGTGTGCGCAGCTTCAAGGACGGAATGAGAGAAGTGACAGAACCTGAGGACGACAATGCTGCAAAGCAAACAACTTCATCTGCTGGCAAGCATGATGATGCAAAAACACAGCCAAAGGATGCCCATCAGGCAGATTCTTCTATAAACGAGAATGATGGAAAAGGAGAATAATCAGAACCCACTGATGACATTCGGAGAGCATCTTGAGGTATTCCGCAAGATGCTTTTCCGTATTTTAGCTGTGGTGATAATCATAGCTATCGTTATATTCTGTGCCAAGGACACGACCTTTTCATTATTGCTGGCACCGAGCGGTAGCGACTTTTATACCTATCAAGTGATAGAATGGTTGGCGAGAGAAATAGGGATAGATTTTCATTTTGAGCCGTACCATGTGCAACTAATCAATACGGAACTGTTGAGCCAGTTTATGACGCATGTCTCTACTTCCTTCTATCTTGCTTTGCTGTTCTCCCTGCCGTATGTGGTGATAGAGCTGTACCGCTTTATAGCTCCTGCTCTCTATGAGAATGAGCGTAGATATTCGGTGTCTGTAGCCGTGGCGGTGTACCTGCTCTTTATGTTAGGTGTGCTTATGAGTTATTATGTGCTGTTTCCTTTCGCATTGCGTTTTCTGGGGACTTATCAGGTGGCGGAAAGTGTAGTGAACCAGATTAATCTTTCTTCCTATGTCTCAACATTTATTACTTTGACGTTGATGATGGGCTTGGTCTTTCAAATACCAGTGTTGTCGTTCTTTTTAACCAAATTAGGTATGCTTCAGGCAGGCTTTATGAAGCAATACCGCCGCCATGCTTTTGTAGTGATAGCCATCATCGCCGCCATTATTACCCCTCCTGACCTCTTCACTTGTTGTATGGTCACGCTTCCAATGTATGGACTTTATGAATTGAGTATACTGATAGTGAGGAGGGTAGAGAGATAGTTGCTTGTTGAATTTGCAATGAAAGGATTTGCTAAATTCTTGTTACTTAGTTTTATATGCCATTACAACTTTAGTGTTACAGCTTTTATGTAGTGGCAAATATACGAAAAATAGTGAGATAACGTGCGGAATCTATCTTTTTTAGATACATTCCGCACGTTTAAAGCACATTTTTTTGTTTATATTCTCTTTGACCACAGATTTATGAATCTGTCGTAGATGATGTAGCCTTCATTGGTTCTATATACCAATTCCTTGTCTTCCATATTCTCAATTTCCTGCCATTTTGTTTGCCCGTTTCATTTTCTTTTTGTATTTTTGCCCCTCTAAACATTATATATGCAATTAACTTGATAAAATGATACGACTTATGGGTAATATAAAGACGATATTGGCAGGCTTGTCCTTGACAATGGCTGTGGGGATGCCGGCAGTGGCGAGTGATGAACTTACAATGGTAGTAGGTACCTATACCGACCAGAGTACTTCGGATGGAATGTATGTTTATTGTTTCAACCAACGAACGGGGAAATCGCAATTGGTGGGCGATGTGAAGGCAGGCAACCCTTCGTTTCTCATGATGAATCATGATGCAAATCGGGTTTATGCCGTGAGCGAATATGATGATGGGCGACAAGGACTCGGGGCTTTCATCCTCAATAAGAAGGAGGGAACGATGACTCCGCTTGGGTATCAGAAGTGTGGAACAAAGGCTACTCGACCTGAAAACAAGATGCCAGGTGCAGCACCATGCAATGTGATGCTGTATGGCGGAAATGTGGTGACATCCAATTATAATGGGGGTGATATTTCCGTATTCCCAATCAAGGAAGATGGAAGTGTGGCGCCAGAATCGCAATATTTCGATATGCATCGAGAGGGGAGTGGCGTGGTATCGCATATCCATTGCTGCCAGATGACTCCTGATCATCAATATATGCTTGCCAATGATTTGGGGAACGACTGTATCTGGCGCTTCCAGGTAAATGATGACAAGGAATTCTTATCCAATCCTGTTCTTGCCTATCAGGCACCCAAAGGAACGGGACCACGCCATCTTGTGTTCAATTCAAAAGGCAATGTGGCTTACCTTATAGGCGAACTGGATGGCACGGTAACCGTATTGGAATATAACAAGGGTACATTACAGGAGTTGCAGCGCATACAGGCTTCGAAGACCCGTACGCTTGGAAGTGCTGATATTCATCTGTCTCCTGACGGTCGCTTCCTTTATGCTTCCCATCGGTTAACCGATGAGGGCATCTCGGTATTTGCCGTAGATAAGAAATCGGGTCTGCTCACAAAGATAGGCTTCCAACCTACAGCTGCCCATCCTCGCAATTTTGCCATCACGCCTAACGGACAGTTCATGCTTGTGGCGTGCCGTGACAGTCATGTGATTCAAGTTTTCAAGCTCAATAAGAAAACAGGAATGATGGTTGATACGAAGCAGGATATAAAGGTTGGAAAACCTGTGTGCGTGCAGTTTGCCAATTAATACGCTTTGGGGCTTACCAGGCACTTGCTCTGGTTAGCCTATCACATTGCATAGTCGGTTGATGGCTGCATCAAAAGTGGTGAGGTCTTTGGCTCGCTTTCTGATGGCTGTCTTGTAATTATAGATGGTTTGCGTAGAATAGAACAGGAGGGTGGCTAGTTCCTGACCATCCGTAATTCCTAGTCGCATCAGTGCATAGATACGCAGTTCCTTGGTGAGACTGTTAGGGGCAGGGAGAACAATCTGCTTTTCTGGCAACAGCAGTTGGTTGAACTCTTCCACGAAATTCGGATACAAGTCAATGAATGCCTTGTCGAAGCGAATATAGAAGTTGGCAGCCTCTTCTTCTGCCAGCTTGTAGCTGCTGATGGCAGTCAGAAGATCGGCAGTTTGTTTTGCCTTGATTTTGCGGCTTACCAATTTGCGATAATCATCCAGTTTCTTGATATATACGGCACTGATGTCCAGGAATAAATGCATATAGGTCTCTCTTCGCTTATTGGTGTTGATCAGCTTCTGGTTCAGTTCATCCAAGAGTGTATTTTGGCTTTTTATCTCCCTACGGCTCTTGGCTAGACGCTTGTTCATCTTGAATGCAAAGAAAGCCATGGCAAGGAATCCTAGCGACAGGATACTTACGATGACGAGGGATGCTGTTACGATGCGGTTCTTGCGTACTTCTGCTTGGTGGTTCGTTTCTGTGATAAGGGGAAGTATGCGTGAAATCTCAACCATGCGGAGACGGTTGTTGTAGAATTGGGCATCCTCCATGGAGCAATAGATGTATTTGGAAGCCCTCTTTGCATAGGAGGCATCCTTATTATATAGATAGGTGGAAAGTTCCTGAAGAGCAAGATTCTCCTTCAGGGGGCATATCTGGTCTGAGATGGCTGCTTCTACAATATACTTTTCATATAAATCCTTTTGGTCGATATCATAATAATAGCGGGCTATGCAATATGCCGATGAAGCATGCACACGGCTGTTCAGGGGACTGGCTGAAAGTGCCTTCATGTAGAACTGAAGCATCTTTTTGCTTGTACGCTGCTTTAGAAATTCAAACTCTCCTGAAAGATAGTAATAAAGAGCGGATTCCTTGTTGCCGATATGCTCAAGAGTCTTGCCTAAATAAAAACGTTTTTTGGCTTCTAATCCTTCTTGAAATTCCGACTTGTTGCAAAAAGTTTCCCAATAGTTATATACCCAAGTCAAGGTATAATAATAGTATTGCAATAACTTAGGTGACATTTTCTCCACATCCATTGCGAGCATTAAGTCTTCTGCCTGGCTGTAGAAACCGCCTGTTGACAGCACTGCCGCGCGATTGATTTTATTCAGGTTGACGAAATAATCATCCTGAAGTTGTACTGCCAGCTGGTAGCCCTTCTTGGCGTATGTCATGGCAGAGTCATAACGGTAGGTATAATACTCTCTGTAGATTTGATTGTAGAGACTAAGCTGGCTGCGCTTGTCGGAAGTCATGTGTAGTTGCTGTTTGAGTCTTAGCAGTTTCGCTTCTTTTCTTTGGGTAAACTTGCTTCGCTGAGCGATGTAACTGTCTAAACGATGGAACAGCTGTTCCTCGTTTACGGAAGAAGCACTTGCCAGCAATGGCATAAGCATCATTAAGAACCACAATACTACTTTCATAACTATTCTTTTAATTGTTATTGTTACTATCAGATAGGCTATTAGAGTGCCTTATAATTGTATTTTTCTGCAAAGATACTACTTTTATTTCTCTTTTTTTCATCTACTCTATTAAAAAGTATTAATGTCTTTGAAGGCTTGATTATTAGTAGGTTATAGGCTTTGTGAATTCTGTATTTATCTACTCGTAACCTACATATGATGCCAATGTCTGAAAAATCTCCTTAACTTTGCAACCGCAATCGAATCTCATTCGGTGGCAAGTATAGCGTTTAATTATAACATAGCAATCACATAAAAACCAAAGAACAATGAAAAAGGTATTTATGATTATCGCAGCGATGTGCATGACATCTATCATGGCATCTGCTCAAAAGACCATCCGAGTGTCAACCGATAAGACCGACCTCGTGATGCAGGTTTCTCCTAAGGGTCGCCTCTATCAAGTGTATCTGGGTGACAAGTTGAAGAATCCTTCAGATTACAATCATCTGAAGTGGGATGTATATGCAGCCTCTGATGGTGCCGTCTGCCAGCGAGGACATGAGGTTTATGCATCCTCTGGTGCAGAAGATTTCTTCGAGCCAGCAGTGGCAGTGACCCATGCAGATGGTAACATGACCACCTATTTGTATTATCAGTCTTCTGAAGAAAAGGCTATCAGTGGAGGTGTTGAGACCATCATCACTCTTAAGGACAAGGTATATCCGCTGACCGTGAAGCTCCACTATGCTGCTTATCCTAAGGAGAACGTCATCAAGGCGTGGAGCGAAATTTCTCATAAGGAGAAAGCTCCGGTTACGCTTTGGAGATATAGCTCTACAATGCTTTATTTTAAGGCAAACAAGTATTTCGTTACCAATTATCATAGCGACTGGGCTAAGGAAGGACAGCCTGAGACTTGCCAGTTGACTGCTGGTAAGAAGATTGTTGATACCAAGTTGGGAACCCGTGCAGCCATGCATGAGGAGCCGTTCTTTGAACTGGGATTCGATGAGCCTGCCAAGGAGAATGAGGGCAAGGTGATGCTTGGAACCATCGGATGGCCTGGCAACTTCCGCTTTACCTTCGAGGTAGATAACGTGGGAGCCCTTCGTGTTATCCCTGCCATCAATCCATACGCCTCTAATTATAAGCTGAAGGCTGGTGAGACATTTACTACCCCTGAGTTTATCTTTGCCATGAGCGATAATGGTATCGGTGAGGCTTCCCGTAATTTGCACAATTGGGCTCGTCAGTATCAGGTAAACATGGGTATGGAAGATCGCCTTACGCTCTTGAACAACTGGGAGAATACCGGCTTCGACTTCAACCAGCAGAGTCTTGCTGAGTTGATGAAGGATGCCAAGGACCTGGGTGTAGACATGTTCTTGCTTGATGATGGTTGGTTTGCCAATAAGTATCCTCGCAAGGACGACCATGCAGGTCTCGGCGACTGGGAGGCTACCAAGAGCAAGCTGCCTGATGGAATACCTGGATTGGTAAGAGATGCCAAAAAGGCTGGTGTGAAGTTTGGTATTTGGATTGAGCCTGAGATGGTGAATCCTAAGAGTGAACTCTTTGAGAAGCATCCTGACTGGGTGATTATGCAGCCAAAGCGTGATACCTATTATTACCGCAACCAGCTGGTGCTTGATATCAGTAATCCTAAGGTACAGGATTATGTGTTCGGCATCGTGGATCGTATCATGACAGAGAATCCGGATGTGGCTTACTTCAAGTGGGACTGCAACAGTGTGATTACCAATATCTATTCTCCATATCATAAGGAGAATCAGGGTAATTTCTATATCGATCATGTGCGTGGTATCTACAAGGTGCTTACCCGTATTCATAAGAAGTATCCTAAGTTGCCGATGATGCTTTGCTCAGGTGGTGGCGGCAGAATGGATTACGAGATGCTGAAGTATTTCACTGAGTTCTGGTGTTCAGACGATACTGATCCATACGAGCGCCTCTACATCCAGTGGAGTCTGTCTAAGTTCTTCCCAGCTAAGACCATGGGTTCGCATGTAACCAACTGGAACAAGAATACCAGTGTGAAGTTCCGTACCGATGTTTGCAGTTCATGTAAGTTGGGCTTTGATATCGATCTCAAGTCGCTTTCTGCTGATGACTACAAGTTTGTGCAGAATGCAGTCAAGAACTACGATAGCATGAAGCCGATGATTCTTGAGGGTGACCAGTATCGCCTGGTTTCTCCATACGAAGGCAACCACTGTGCCATTAACTATGTAAGTAAGGACAAGCAGCGTGCCGTTCTCTTTGCTTACGACTTGCATCCACGCTACAAGGAGCCTGTGATGAATGTGAAGATGCAGGGATTGGATGCCGATAAGGTTTATACCGTAAAGGAGACCAATCTGATGCCTGGCAAGGAATCTGATTTGGAGTGCAATGGCAAGCAGTACAGCGGTGACTATCTGATGAAAGTCGGCTTGAATGTATTCAGCCAGACAGATGGAACAAGCCATGTATTGGTATTAGAATAACGTATCAACTATTCATAATGAAAACAAAAAGCAGCAAAGTCTATAATAGGCTTGCTGCTTTTTTAGGTTTCTGTATTTCTTATCCCTAATGATTTTACTTGTTTAGCGGTCTTGCCACAAACTCAGTATGAAGGGTCTCCATCGGATGTTCCTTCAGATTGATGAGAATGTTTGGCGTATTGCCGTTGGCGATGATTACCTTGATGCCGGCATTGGCTACGTCGTGGGCGGTCTTTACCTTTGATGTCATACCGCCTCTGCCGTGGCTGCTCTTGCTGGCAAGGATATACTCGCTGATGTCGCGGTCGTAATAAACCGATGGGATGATGTGGGTGGTAGGCTCGCTTGGGTCGCCATTGTAGATGCCATCCACATTGCTTAATAGAATCAAAGTGTCGGCATTCATCATCTTGGCAATCAAGCCAGACAACTCGTCGTTATCGGTAAACATCAGCTCGGTGATGCATACGGTATCGTTCTCGTTGACGATAGGGAGCACGTTGTTTTCCAGCATCACCTGCATGCAGGCCTCTTGGTTCTTATACTGCTCCTCGGCACCGAAATTCTCCTTCATGGTCAATACCTGACCTATCTTGATCTTGTATTCGCGGAAAAGGTTGTAATAGAGACCTACGAGTTTCACCTGTCCGATGGCAGAGAACAGCTGGCGTTGCTCCACGCTGTCCAGATGGTGGTCAACGTGCAGTTCGGCTCTTCCGGCAGCCACGGCACCAGAAGATACCAGAATCACCTCATAGTCATGCTTTCTGAGCCAGACAATCTGATCAACAATCGCCGACATTCTCGTTACATCCAGTTTTCCGTCTTCTCGTGTCAGCACGTTGCTGCCCACTTTTACTACGATTCTTTTTCCCATTTTATGCTGATATTTAGTTGGAGCAAAGGATTTGAAAATTCAAATCCTTTGCTCCAACAATCATTATTTCTTTTTATTGTCTTTTTCTCGAATCTCTACTCTTCGAATCTTGCCGGAGATGGTCTTTGGCAGTTCATCTACGAATTCGATGATGCGAGGATATTTATAAGGAGCAGTCTCGTGCTTCACATGATCCTGCAGCTTCTTGATGAGGTCTGGACCTGCCATACTCTTGTATTCATCCTTCAGTACGACGGTAGCCTTGACAACCATACCACGGATTGGGTCTGGCACACCGGTGATGGCGCACTCTACTACGGCAGGGTGAGTCATCAGGGCATTCTCTACCTCGAAAGGACCGATACGGTAGCCCGAGCTCTTGATCACGTCGTCGATTCTGCCCTCAAACCAGAAGTAGCCTTCCTCATCACGCCAAGCCATATCGCCCGTGTGATAGTAACCGTCGTGCCAAACCGATTTGGTCTGCTTCTCGTCACGATAGTAATATTTGAAGAGACCGATAGGCTTGTTGTCGCCGATGCGGATGCAAATCTCGCCCTTTTCACCATCCTCGCATTCCGTCATATCTGGGCGAAGGATGTGAACATCATATTGTGGATTTGGCTTGCCCATGCTTCCTGGCTTTGGCTTGATCCAAGGGAAGGTTCCGAGTGTCATCGTAGTCTCAGTCTGTCCGAAGCCCTCGTAAATCTGAACGCCCGTCAGTTTCTGGAAGGTTTCTGCCACGGATGGGTTCATTGCCTCACCCGCTGTGGTGCAGTATTCAAGACTGCTGAGGTCATACTTAGAGAAATCCTCCTGAATCATGAAGCGATAGATGGTAGGAGGGGCACAGAAAGAGGTGATGTGATACTTCTCAATCTGGCGCATGATCTTATCCGCCGTAAACTTCTCGTGATCGAAGACGAAGACGGTGGCTCCGGCAAACCATTGTCCGTAGAGCTTACCCCATACAGCCTTGCCCCAACCGGTATCGGCTACGGTAAGGTGGATGGAGTTCTCGTGGAGATTGTGCCAATATACACCCGTGGTCAGATGACCGAGGGCATAGAGGTGATCGTGTGCCACCATCTTTGGCTCGCCAGTGGTTCCCGATGTGAAGTACATCAGCAGGGTATCTTCGTTAGAGTTAACATGCTCCGGACGAACGAAAGGAGCGCATTCGTTCCATTCCTTCATCCAGTCGTGGAAACCTTCAGGGATATCCGGACCGATACTAATCAATGTCTTGACAGTCGGACTCTCTGGCATTGCCTGATTAACCTGCTCTACCACGTAATCATCGCCGCAGCAGATGATAGCCTTCACGCTTGCTGCATTGTTGCGGTAAACGATGTCGTGCTTGGTAAGCATGTGGGTGGCAGGGATGGCTACGGCGCCCAACTTGTGGAGGCCGAGCATGGCAAGCCACCACTGATAGTGACGCTTCAGAATCAGCATCACCTTATCATCGTGACCGATACCGAGACTCTGGAAGTAAGCGGCAGCCTTGTCGCTCTGCTCCTTCAGGTCCTTGTATGTGAAACGGATTTCCTCGCCGCGTTCGCTTGCCCAAAGCAGCGCCACGTGGTCTGGTTTGATCTTTGCCCATTCGTCCATCACGTCGTAGGCAAAGTTGAAATCTTCTGGTATGATAAACTCCAGATGCTCCTTGAAGTCTTGCTCTGAAGTGAATTTTGTCTGTTTTAGAAATCTCTCGATCATAGTTACTCTTCTAGATAATTATACAAAGGAACTTGGCAGGCTCATTGTTGAGTGAGCGGAAGCAGTGTGACTTCTTGCTGTCGAAGTAGATGCTGTCGCCAGGGTTCAGCACCATCACCTTCTCTTCGATGGTAACTTCCAACTGTCCCTCTATCACATAATCATATTCCTGTCCATCGTGTCCGTTCTTGTTCGGCTTCTTGTCGCCTGGCAACGGATCCACCTGTACCATGAACGGATTCACCTTTCTATCCTTGAATCCTACGGCAAGGCTCTGGTATTTATACTGGTTGTTGCGGTCTATCTCCGGTCCCTGTCCCTTGCGGGTTACGTAGTATCCCTTCATGCGAGGTTCCTCGCCGAAGAGCAATACGTCGAGGTCGATGCCGTATCGCTTGGAAATCTTGGAAAGTCGATACACAGAAGGGTCGGCTTCTCCCGACTCAATCTTGAGATAGTGATCAAGACTGATTTCGCAAAGTTCAGCCACCTCCTCAGCCGGGATGTTGAGAACCTCACGGAGACCTTTCAGTCTTTCACCGATTTGCTTAATTGCTTCGTCCATAATCGAATATTTTATTGGTTGTTTTATCTTTTACCTGCCAGCAAACCATTGATCACTGCGCTGGTAAAGCCGCCCTGTTCCATGGTGTTGAGGCCCTTGATGGTGCAACCGCCAGGAGTAGTAACCTTATCAATGGCAGCCTCTGGGTGTTCACCTGTTTCCTGAAGCAGCTCTACGGCACCCTTGATGGTCTGCAAGACAATCTTCTGGGCATCCTTAGCCTTGAAGCCCATTTCTACGCCGCCTTCCACATTGGCTCTTACATAGCGCATGGCGTAGGCAATGGCACATGACATGGCTGTGGCTGCAGGGAAAAGACGCTCCTCCATGATGAGGCTTTCGCCCAATTCATCGAAGATTTCTGTAATCTGCTGGATTTCTGTGGCAGATGCATCTACTGGAGTGATGAAGGTCATCGACTGCTTGTAGGCGATGGCGATGTTTGGCATCACAAGGAAGAAGGTTGGGGTGATGCCATCCTTGTCCAGCCACTCCTTGATGTTGGCTGAAGGCACACCGGCTGCAACGACCACGAGTTTCTGGCTCTTGTAGTTGAGTGCATCCTTGATTCCCTTCAATGTCTTCTCTACGCACCATGGCTTTACTACCACGCATACGATGTCTGCGTCGTGGCAAGCCAACTGGTTGTCGAGAGTTACGCTGGCTCCTTCGTTTGCGAAGTGATCCAAAACAGGTTGGTTGTGGTCGGATACCGTAATATCTGATGGAGTGAACTTCTCGCTCTGCAAGAGTCCTTCTGCCATGGCACCGCCCATAGCACCTGCTCCGATAATTGTTATTTTCATTGTCGTCTTATAGTTAAAATGCAATTACGGTGCAAAGATACTACTTTTATCTGAAAATAGCGTGTCTATAGACGATTTTTTAAGAAAGTACGCTTGTTTACTGACGATATTCTAAGAATTTCGCTAGTTTACTCCCATTCTGGAAGTATCTACGTCCTTGGTCGTCTTCTCCTTGTACTTACCTATCTTATAGATGATGGAGATGGAGGCTAATGCCCAATCTTGCTTGATGTTCATGTGATAGTCTTGATTGCCTTGTACTGATTTTGTAGAGAATCCCTCGTTGAAGATGTTGCTGCCTTTAATCACAATGCTCCATTTTTCATTATTGGAAGCCCATCTCAACATAGCATTCAAGAGAAAGACTAATTTGATGTCATAGAGTCCTTGAATGGCTTTCGACTGATAGAATGGGTTAAGTATGAAATGGATGTGATGGCTTCGGCTAAGCTGGGCGGATAGATTTCCGGCAAGAATGGCAGAAATATATTTGCGATTGAAGGGCAAGTCAAAGAAATCGTTACTCTTGTCATGTCTGTAGATTCCTGTTGCCGAAACACTTCCGTTCATCCAATTGCCTATACCGAAAGTCGTCGATGCTCTAATGCCTATAGTATGATTATAGTCGAAATTGGTCTCCTTCATAATGACTGCCAGGTGGTCGGTAGTCTGATAAGGCAACTGCACAGAATAGTTGGGTTGGAACTCTGCAAATGCCATCAATGTATGGCGACTTTTGATTGTCCACATCAGGTTGGTCTCGTATGTAGAGTAAGGCTTGAGCTGAGGACTTCCCCATATCTCCATATAGGTAGAGGCATAGTAAATGCTGCTCATAGTTGACCAATAACTAGGAAACAGTGAGCTGGAACTGAAGGATAAGTTGAGTATGTTGCCAGGATTGGCTTTCCACGATGCATTAAGTGTGGGATAAATATGCCATTTGTTCCATTGTGGAGAATGGTACTGCTCCGCTTCGACAGAGGCTTCCAAGCTGATTCGCTCGTTTATCTGTTTGCTTATGCCGCCATAGAAACTCAAGATTTTTTCTTCGATATTCACCTGGCTGGTTGCATCTGGAATGTCTGCTCCATCCTTGTTGGTCGTGGCTTGGTAGCTTCTGTTGTTGCAGTTTTGGAATTTCATACCATACGACAGTTCCCAACCCTTCTTCAATGAGTGGGATTGATCGGCGGTGAAAAGCCATTTGTCTATTACCTGCTTGCTGTTTGTGTATAGAATACGTTCTTCGTCAAGCATCATTCCTTCCAGATATTGCTGGCTGGGATTTTGGTAGTTGAGATAGGATATGCCTATTTGTAGTCCAAAGGGCAGGTTGTAGTTGGCATCTACATTGTGCAGGTAGGTATGTTCATTGCCCTGTTGCTGGGAGGTGTCTGTTCCCATCGTTTCATGATGAGGATGACTACTATCCCATTTTCCTGTATATGCCAGGGATAGCTGGTGGTTATCAGCAAATGCATAACTCAGTCCCAAGCGATAGTTGTGAGTCAATCCAAGGGTTTTCTGTGAGGTCTTGTCATGATACGCTACTCGCTTTCCTTGAAGCGGATGATTGGCATTGGTAGTAGTCTCACCGTATGATGTTCCATCTGTAAATGAATACATGGCATCCAGACCGAATTTCCCTTTTTGGAACAGCAGGTTGGCTTTGCCTTTCCCTTCTCCGTATTTGCTTTGGCTCCAGATGCTTTGTATTTGTCCTGAAAGCAGTTTTTCTGCTACATAGTCTTTGGTAATCAGGTTGATGACCATTCCACGAACATGTAAGCGTGCTGGCGCTGCCAGCATCACTTCGGCTTTGGCTAATTGTGATGCGGGCATGGCTTTTAATCGCTCTGCCAGTTGTGCGTAATTGAGTGTGGTTGGTTTGCCGTTGATGATGAGAGTCAGTTCCTTTCCTGCATAATTGATGTTGCCGTTTAGTTCGTTTATTCCTGGTATTCGGGTAAGGGCATCATAAGCGTTGTCTGCCGGCATTTTCTCTATGAGCAGTGGCATGTTGTAAACCAACTGTCCTCTTTCTGCCTTGACGATAGGACGTGTCGCCTTGACGAAAACCTCTGGCAGGTTTTGCATCATCATCTGGGCGGTAAGCGTGTCTTTTGCCTCTTCGTTTTGAGCGCAAAGGGGCTGGCTCAGCAATAATGCTGAACCTAAGATAAAAATTATTTTCATGTATTTATGTGAGTTTGATGGTTATTGCTTGAGTTGCTCTTTGGCTTTAGATATGAGTTGTGCTGCCTCTTTTTTATCTTCCAGTCTGTTTGCATTTGCTAAGAACATCTGGAGATACAGTTTCGCTTTCAGCTTGTTTTTGGAAGCGATGAACATTTGGGCGGCATTGTAATAGTTGAGAGGATTATCTTCTTCATCGTATAGGGTGCATAACTCAAAGTCACGTGCAGCGTCTGCATATCGGTTGTGTTGAAAATGTAAGTCGGCTAGCCATTTATAGGTTCGCAATGCTCTGTCTTTTGGCAAGGAAACCTCTAACGACTGGTTGAAATGAGCCATAGACAGTGAATCCATACAGAAGGACTTCTCTACCAAAGCCAAGTGGAAAAGGCAAGTGGCATTGTCGTTTTTGAACTGGACAGCTTTCTGGTAATGTTTCAGCGCCTTTTCATTGTCCGGCAGGTCCTCATAACAGAGGCCAAGGATGAAATTGGATTCGAAATTATCAAATCCTTGCGCTATCAGTTTCTCATACAAGAGTATAGCCTCATCGTATTTGAATTGCATGAATAGGGAATAGGCATATTCCTTGTTGACATATAAGTTCGTGGAATCACATTGAGAAATGTAATTCTTCGCCACTTTTTCTGCTCTGTCTGGTTTGTTCACTCCATTGTAATGCACTGCAAGCGAAGCGATAATTTCACTGTCGTATGGGAATAAGAATGCGATGCGTTCACCCCAGAGAGAAACCTTGTCATTGTTGTTCTGATTGAGATACGCATAATAGAACATTCGCATGTCTTCGTGGTTGATGTTATCTGATGGAATCTTGTCTAGGCAAGAAATACAGGCGGTGTAGTTGCCTACTTTCCGATAGCAGGAAGCCAGTTTCCTGCGTGCTCCCAGGTGAGATGGATTCGTTTCCAAATACTTTTGGTAGTATTGGGTTGCATGAAATACATCATATCTACTCAAACAGCTATCTCCTTGTTGAAGTAGATTCGCTGCGGTCTCGTTGGCCTTGGCATTCATTGCCATACATAGCCATAATATAAGGATCAATCTAAACTGTTTCATCGCTTTTTGGCTGATTATTTCTTTCTTACTTCGGGAGTGAAAACGACAGGCAAGGTAAACTCCATGTTGACTTCCTCGCCATCGGAGAGTCGGGCAGGCTTCCAATGAGGGCTTCTCTTGAGAAGTTCTATCACAGTCTGCTCATAGGCTTTTTCTTTGGGAGCTTCGAGAACTTTAAACAATCCCAATGTTCCATCCTTTTGAACGGTGAAGTTGATGACTACTCGCGCAGGCTTGTCTTCCAATCCTTTAGGATATTGGATGTTTGTCATCACCCATCTTAGGAAATCGTTGATGTCGCCATTGCCGTTGAAGATTGGCATCTGACCACCTTCCGGTAAAACAGCTATCGTCTTTAACACATGAGGTTGTGATACGCTTTGCGGTTTGAACATAAGGACGATGGTTATACCTATTATTGCTATTACGCAAGTGGCTATCCCAAATACCTTTTTATATAGATGAGATTTTGTGTATCTTGTTTCCTGTGCTTTGCCCAAGAAATAAGTTTCTTCCTGATTGTTTTTTCCTTTCATACCTTTTACGATTTTATGGAGTTGTCTAAAAGTGCTTTTAATTGTTTGAGTGGTTCCTTGCTGACGTGCAGAGTGAATTTCTCGCAAAAACGTTCGTTGTACAAAACTAGTTCTGAAGTGTTGAGGTTGATGCTGAAAATGTGCTGACTATTAATAATATAGTTTCTGCCAACACGAGCGAAGAAGTGTGCCGTTTGGGCAAGTTGCTCTACTATTTTCTTCTCAAAGACCACAAGGTTGAACGAGAAGGTGTATTCATCGCCGTTGGTGAGTCGGAGATTGCAATAGCTTCCTTCCGAACAGACGTATGCTATCTGTTCGGAAGCCACTCTGAGCAAGAAGTTGGCATTTGATATGATGAGATATTCTTCCATACTGATAAGTTTGGTGCAAAGATAAGCATAATATTTCAAAAGTATGGCTGGATGTATCGTGTTTTTTGTGAACCTGTGGATTCGTTTTGTGGAGAATGCTGGTAACAACTCAGTACCCCTATGAGCAAGAGTAGTTACAATTATTATTTCATTTTTATCCTATCCCCTTTTTATTCTCCTATCTATGTAAATAATATTCAAGAAAGAGTAAAACAAGAAGAATCACCCATAAAATGGGGAAAGAAGGGATTGAAAATTTTCCCTTAAGGATATTTGTATTTTTCCTTAAGGGAAAATATTTTTTTCCTTAAGGGAAATAAATTCTTCTCTTAAGAGATATTCTCACTATGTTTTAATCTGTAAAGTTATTTATAAACGCTGATATTGCCTTGGTTTGATGAACAAAATGCAGAAAGTCCCTCATAAAAGTGTATGGATAGCTCGAAAAGTCCCTCATAAAAATGCGATAGATTTTGCTATTTTATTGTTTTTCAGTCTTTTGCGGCAAGAATACAATAATAATACCATGAATATATTAAGGAGATGGTGTCGCATCGTAACCTTTTAGATGGCTTTTCTGTCTAATAACTAGACAGCAGTGTCAAGTATTTAGACAGGTCGTTTTATGGACATTCTTTCTATATGTTTTGATAATCAGTTATTTATGTTTTTGGCATAGTCGTTGCCTTGCTATTTTGCAATAAATAAGAATAGTAACAACATAAAGAATAATAAGACAATGAAAAGACTTGCGTTAGTAGCATCCTTCTGTGGCATTACCATAACACAGATGATGGCACAGAGCATCAATGGTGAACAGATTTCCGACACGACCCTATTTGATAAGTTCTCCAAAGAACTTGGCGAAGTGGTGGTGAAAGCTCATCTTCCTCAATATAAGAAGACCCACGAAGGACTGCTGACCAACGTGGCAGGAACCGTGCTTAGCAAGATGGGTACGGCAGAAGATGTATTGAAGCATGTGCCGAGTATCGTGAAGAAGAAAGATGGATATGAGGTGGTCGGCAAGGGTACACCTATTATATATATCAACGGCAGGAAGATGCAAGACATCAGTGAGTTGGATAACATTAAATCTTCTGACATCAAGAGTGTGGAAGTCATCCAGAATCCAGGAGCTACCTACGATGCTTCGGTAAATGCAGTAATCAAAATCAAGACCATCAAGAAGAAAGGAGAAGGTATCGGCTTTGATACTCGCTCTGTGTATTGGTACAATAAGCATGACAATACCATCCAACAGGTTAACATGAACTATCGCCATAATGGACTGAATCTCTTTGCCACTTATAAGTTCTCTGATGCAACATGGATGCAAAAGGCCACCTACGAGCAGACTGTACATGTAGATACACTTTGGCAACAGCATAACAACAACGAAGTAACAGGTCGTATAGAATCGCATCGTCTTATCAGTGGTTTTAGCTATGATTTCAATGCCAATCATTCCATTGGTGCGAGATACACCTTGACCTCGCCAGGCTATTCTCGCTCAAAAGATTTTTTCGATAGTCAGGTGACTGCCGACGGTAAGTTTTACGACTATATCAAAACCGATGGTCTGACGGTCGACAAGAACAACCCTAGCCATCAATTAAATGCCTACTACAACGGCATTTGGGGCAAGACCACTATTGATCTGAATACCGACCTCTATTTCAGTACAAACAGGGCTTATGCCTATAGCGATGAACAGAGCCAGGAGCACGATTCTCGTAACATCAACTCCAAGAATCGTGTGAGCAATAAGATGGTAGCTACCAAACTCGTAATTACCTCTCCTCTCTTAGGCGGTAATCTCTCCTATGGAGCTGAGTATATCAATACTCATCGTAACGATGACTACGAAGTGAATCGCACTGACCTCCTCGCCAACTCTTATAGCAAGTTGGAGGAGCAGACGACAAGTCCATTCATCCAATATGCACGCCTCACCCCGATAGGAAACATCACGGCAGGATTGCGATACGAGTATGTAAGATTCAAGTATTATGATGCAGGCATCTACCAGCCCGAGCAGAGTCGCTCCTTCCGCAACCTCTTTCCTACCATCAGCTATGGTGCGAAGATAGGCAAGGTAATGGCACAGTTGAGCTATTCGGTAAAGACCTCTCGTCCTTCATATAGTCAACTGAGCAATAATGTATCTTATATGAATCGATTTACTCGCCAGACAGGAAATCCTTATCTCGACAACGAAACCAATCATAGAGTGGAATTATCGGGTGTATGGAAGTTCATCCAGTTTATGGCCAACTACAAGGACTCTCGCAATGCCATCATCTATTGGGCGGAGCAAATTCCTGATAACGAAGCAATTACCATGATAAGTCGTAAGAATGTGAAGAGCCTCAAGAGCATGACCGCCTACATTAGTGCCGCTCCAAAGATAGGCATTTGGGCGCCACAAATCAACTTGGGCATGCAGAAGCCCTGGTTCACCCTCCATACAGATGTGGCATCTTATTGCTTGAATCGTCCTATCTTCATGGGCAACTTCAACAATGCCTTCTCCTTGCCATGCGGTATCACTCTTAACGTGGATTATCGCTATCAGAGCAAGGGTAACACGATGAATGTATATCTTGCCAAAGAGCAGCATGTGCTGGATGTAAGCATCAGTAAGTCATTCCTAAAGGATGCCCTTACCTTGGAAATAAAAGGTAACGACCTGCTTTATAAATGTTGGGATGCCGACTTGCTCTATAACCAGAAGATGGAACTCTTGCAAGTGTCTAAGCGAGGTACGAGAGATCTGCAACTCACCCTTCGCTATAAGTTCAATACCACACGTAGCAAGTACAAGGGAACTGGTGCCGGTAATGCGGAGCTGAATCGACTATAAATATCTTTTATTACTTTTATTCGAAAGTAGAGCCATTTAAGATTATTTTTTTGAGGTAGGTTTGCACTTTTAGGCAGGAATGTTTGGAGATAAAAAATAAAAGGTGTATATTTGCAGCGTGAAAGTCGTTTAAAGTTAATGTTTTTATATTTAAGATATGAAAGAGAACAATAAATTAAAAGTAGTTCATACTACCTGGGAGGAGTTTCTTAAGGAGCATCCTGTAAATGAGGTAGTTGATATGCCATCTTTGCCTAATGGCTATGTGGCAAGGGTTGTGACTGTCAATGCGGTAAAAGTTTGATATAAGTTAAGGATATAAGCTTATCGTTATCCATCGAAAGGAAAGATAGTCTTGGAGCCTTAATAGCACAAGGGCATTTGCTGATATTGTCGGCAAATGCCCTTGTTGGCTTATATTGCAAATTCTTTATTCCACTATTTTCGCATACTTCTTGAACAGCTCCGCTACGCATTCACTCTCCGTCATCTTGGTGGAGAAACCATAGGCTGCCATCACGGCTCGGTCGTTCTGTCGATGAGCTTGCAAAAACTCCTTCGGCATGAGCATCGGGTGTCGCTTTTTAGTCTCATACATGTTGTGCGCATCCAAGCCATGTGTACATTACTTTCCAATATGCCAAAGTGATAAAGGCTAGCTGCTGGAATTATTTGTACGCGGTCTGTAACGATTGTCCCTGCCTTTATGAATCCCATTGGTACATATTTTCGTCTTTTGGAAGAAACACGTTTGCGTTTAATTCAATACTGTTATACGAGCTTCTACTCTCGTTTGGGTAAATTCTTGAGGAACTTATTTCCTATGAATACATGCGGAAAGTCAGTGCCCGTTTCTACGTCAGTAAAACTTGCCGTTAAATAGGTTTTTGGTAGCGTGCTTATGCTTGACATGTTTGACAGAAGGTATGCAACATTATCGTTTTTTACCTTAAAGGTATGTTCGAAGGTACTATTTTCTCCTTTTAAGTCGAAAGACAACATGGTCCCATTTTGAGATATATGGTATGTTCCTTTCATCATTGGTATGTCATTGTACTTAAACTGCATGTTATTATAGCTAAAAACGTAACATATGCTATCTTCACTTGCAACCAAAGCGAATAAGCTATATGGAATTATATTGTGGTGGTTTCCTCCCTCTTCTTCAAAGTTCAACGTAAGAAATGGGAAAATCACATTTACCTCAATGCTACATGACTCGTTCGTGATTTTATCTCGTACGAAGATGTTAGTAGTGCCTATTTCCTTGCCGATAAGAGTGATTTTCTGTTTGTCATTCTGATCTGTAGAAATGTCCACCTTGTCGTTTCCTTCAACAACAATGTTTCCACTTCCGCCATTTATTATGAGATTTGTCGTATCACCCAAGGATACCTCTGCGTAATTATCTATAGTCAGAGGCTGATACTCATACTCATTTTCTTTATTGCTATTACATGCAAAGAAGCATAACGCAACTAAGATAACACCTAATACACGATATATTTTCATAATCCTTAATTCCGCAACACTATTGTAAATTAAACCTTTTAAGAGCCTGATCAACAAAAAGTTGTCCGGGGCTTTGCTATGTCAGAATTCTCACTTGTCTTAGTGTTGCGATAAGAAAACAAGCAAAACTCTGATATGACATGGCAAAGTTACAAATTAAATCTGAGAAACTCACTCTTTTTGGTGGAAAATTTTCGGGTCATGGAGCAATTTGACACCACATAGTCTTCTGTATTAACCCTTCTCATATCCCCTGCCTTCCCATCGCTTGGCGAAGGCAGCGGCAGCATTTTTCTGTTGTTTCTCTGTCATGTTTGTAAGTGAAGAGTGAAGAACGAAAAGTGAGGAATTCATTAGTTACTCTTGCGTTGTTTCTTCCTGTTGGCAAAGGTAATAACTTTTTCTTAAAACGCCAAGAGTGACAGCCAAAAATGTATCGGCTGCCGCTCTGTTATTTGCTTTTGACATTTGCTTGCTCAATTAATCTTTTTTTCTTTTTCCTCACTAAATGCCTTTATCTCATCAGTAAGGACTTTCTGTAATTTCTCTTTCGGTACTATCAGCTGATAGTCTGCCACTCCGATAGGTTTTCCCATATCTTCAAGTGCAAGTTCCACCTCTACACGGTCTTTTTCCGCACAAAGTATGATTCCTATGGAACGGTTCTCGTTTGCACCACGTTCAAGACGGTCAAGCAGAGACAGATA
This sequence comes from Prevotella sp. TF12-30, assembly GCF_003436715.1. Taxonomy (NCBI): domain Bacteria; kingdom Pseudomonadati; phylum Bacteroidota; class Bacteroidia; order Bacteroidales; family Prevotellaceae; genus Prevotella; species Prevotella sp. TF12-30. Next base: position 67,779 of record NZ_QSQJ01000010.1, read on the forward strand.
ATAGTTCATCTTGCCTGCATACTCTGGTTTGAAAGCCCCTATTTTTAAGTCAACAGCAACAAGGCAGCGCAGTCCACGATGGAAAAACAGCATATCTACCTTGCTTTCTTTACCATTGTATTCCAATACATGCTGGTTGCCAATGAAAGTGAAGCCATTACCAAGTTCCATAAGGAAACGGGTGATAGCTTTTACAAGGCGGTCTTCAAGTTCAAGCTCCAAAATAGGACTTGTTACTCCCAAGAAACCAAGATTATAGCTGCTGTTAAACACTTCGTTGGCATACTGTGCTTGTTCGGCAGGAAGAGTGCGGTCGAAATTGTTATCTACTCGTGCCAATGCCTGTGTCTCATACATATTGAGTTTGATGGCATTGAGCAACAAGTCGCGATTCCAACCTTTGGAACGTGTCTCTTGTGCATAGAAAAGCATTGCTGCATCGTCATTGCCAACTTTCTGAAGAAGACGCAATATATGTCCCCAAGGCAAAAGTGCGACAGCTTGTCGCACTTTTATATCTGAGTGACAAAAGCGTTCGTAGAATTTCTTCATATCCCACAGATTTCGTGGTGAAACACCCATCTTTGGATAGCGTTCTTTCAGGTCTGCTGACAACCGTCTTACAACTCTGTCACCATACCCGCTTTCAATCTTGCGCTCATGAAGTATTTGACCAATCTCCCAATAAGCGGTAGAGACATAGCCATTGACATGTCGGGCTATTTCTGTCCGAGCATGCTCAATTACTGCGACAGCGTGTCGCAGTATCTCGGCATAATCGCTGTTCTCTATTGAGAACCTGTTGTCTTTATTGTCTGTTGTCATTTTATATGTTTATAAGCCTGTTTAATATTATTTGCCATATTAAGATGCGAATAAGTGCAGCTGTTTTATACACCATTCCAAGGATTACGGCTGCAAATATACACTTTTCCTACGAAATAACCAAGATAAAACTACAATTTTCCTATGAGGGGAAACAAAAAAGCAGCAAACCGCAAAGGGCTTGCTGCTCACGATAGGAGTGATTCCTATTTCTTTTATGGGTTGAGTTTTCTTTATATTCTTATCTCAATGGGTTTATACTTCCTTCAATACGGTTTCCAATCTTCCGATGAAGTCATCCACATTCTCCTTGGTCAATACCAGTGGAGGGAGGATACGGAGAATATTTGTTCCGGCGCAACCGGTGAAGCAGTGCTGCTCGTGGATGAGCTTGCTGCGAACTTCCTTGTGAGGTATATCGAGTACGGCTCCTACCATTAAGCCACGGCCACGAACCTCTGTGATATGGCTGTTGCGCTTCTGCAATTCTTTCAACTGGGCGATGAGATATTCACCAACCTCATGCGCATTCTCTACCAGATTCTCCTTCTCGAAAACATCAAGAACGGCGAGAGCGGCAGTACATGCCAAATGGTTGCCACCAAAGGTAGTACCCAACTGACCATATACAGGAGTAAACTCAGGAGAAATCAACACGCCACCCATAGGGAAGCCATTGCCGATACCCTTGGCTACGGTGATGAGATCAGGCTTGATGCCCAACCACTGGTGAGCGAAGAACTTACCGCTTCTGCCATAACCACACTGGATTTCATCGCAAATCAGGAAAGTGCCGTATTTCTTGCAGGCTGCCTGCAATCCCTGAGCAAACTCAGGAGTTACCATGTTGCAGCCACCTACGCCCTGGATCGCCTCGATGATACAAGCGCATACATCGCCCTTGGCAAGTTCCTTCTCCCAAGCCTCCAAATCGTTGATAGGAAGATAGGTTACGTGACCATTATCATTGATAGGAGCGATAATCTTTGGATTATTTGTCACCTCTACGGCAAGGGATGTTCTGCCGTGGAATGCTTTTTCTAAAGAGAGCACACGGGTTCTGCCGTTGGTGAATGAAGCCAGCTTCAAGGCATTCTCGTTTGCCTCGGCACCCGAGTTGATGAGGAAGAACTGATAATCTTCATAACCGCTAATTTTGCCCAAACGCTCAGCGAGTTTCACCTGCAACTTGTTGATGACAGAGTTGGAATAGAAACCCAGGTTGTTCAACTGGTTGGTGAGCATCTCTACATAGTGAGGATGGCAATGACCGATGCTGATAACGGCATGACCGCCATAGAGGTCGAGATATTCCTGCCCCTTGTCGTCCCATACCTTGCAGCCCTGTCCTTTTACAATATTAATATCGAAAAGAGGATATACGTCGTAAAGTTTCATGTTAAATCTATGTTTTAAGAAAGACAACTTATAGAGTTATCTTATTACAAACTATTTTTTATGATAGAAGAACGAATGATTTTTCATCCGTTCTTCCGAATTCTTTTATCTAAAATGCTGATGGCTTGAGTTTCAAACCTGCTGTCTGGTCGAGACCAAACATGATGTTCATGTTCTGAACAGCCTGACCTACTGCACCCTTCAAGAGGTTGTCGATGCAAGAAGTGATAAGGAGCTTATCGCCATACTTATCCACATGAACCAGGCACTTGTTAGTATTTACCACCTGCTTCAGGTCGATAGCCTTATCCACATAGTGGGTGAACTTGGCATCCTTGTAGAACTCCTTGTAACCAGCCACGATTTCCTCGATAGGCTTATCGGTCTTTACCACTTCTGTAGCGAAGATACCGCGGGCGAAGTCGCCTCGGTAAGGGATGAAGTCGATGGCAGCATCGAGATAACCCTGTGTCTGCTTCAGACTCTCACGAATCTCTGGCACGTGCTGATGGTTGAATGCCTTGTAGATGCTCATGTTGTTGTTGCGCCATGAGAAATGGGTAGTGGCGCCTGGCTTCTGACCAGCACCTGTGCTACCGGTAATGGCATTGACAGATACATCGCTGTTGATGAGACCCATCTTAGCAGCAGGCAACAAACCAAGTTGGATGCAAGTTGCAAAACAACCTGGGTTTGCCACGTGCTGAGCTACGGCTATTTTTGATTCATTTATTTCTGGAAGACCATATACAAAATCGTGAGCGGCTGGGGTTGGCTGCTGGGTAGCAACCACAGTCTCAGGGGCAAGACGGAAGTCCTGTGCCAGGTCGATAATCTTCACGTTCTCCGGAACATTGTGTTCCTTCAGGAACGCCTCGCTCTTGCCGTGACCGAAGCAGAAGAAGATGACATCCACCTGGTCGAAAGGCATCTCGGCGGTAAACTTCAAATCAGTCTCGCCATACAATCCCTCGTGAACCTCAGCCACCAGGTTGCCGGCGTTACTCTCGCTGTTGGCGAATACAATCTCTGCCTCAGGATGGTTGATAAGGAGGCGAATCAGCTCACCTCCTGTATAACCAGCTGCTCCTAAAATACCTACTTTTACCATATTATCTTTCCTCGTTAGGGTGCATACCATAATAAACACGGAGTGGGGTAGAGCTTACCTTGATGAAGCCCTTCGCATCCTCGGCTGTCCAACCGTGCTGCATCTCGCCATACTCACCGAGCTTAGACTTGGTCAAATCGTCTGGTGAATCAATTCCTACAGTCTGGAAACTGTATGGACGGAGCTTCAGGATGGCAGTACCGTTTACGTTGCGCTGAGAAGAAGTCAGCATAGCCTCGATATCCGGCATCACTGGCTCCAGGTACTGGCTCTCGTGGAGGAACATTCCGTACCAGTTGCCTACCTGGTCCTTCCAGTACTGCTGCCACTTGCTCAATGTGCTCTTCTCCAACAGGCGGTGAGCCTCGATGATGAGTTTAGGAGCTGCAGCCTCGAAAGCTACACGACCCTTGATACCGATGATGGTGTCACCCACGTTGCAGTCGCGACCGATGGCATAAGAAGCACCAATCTCCTCAATCTTCTGGATGGCTGCAATCTTATCATCAAACTTCTCGCCGTTGACAGCCACGATCTCACCCTTTTCGAAGGTAATCTTCAACTCAGCCTCTTCTTCCTTGGCAGTAACGTGCTTCAGGTAAGCCTCCTCAGGAAGACCCTGGGTTGGGTCGAGAATCTCACCACCGCAGATACTGGTTCCCCAGATGCCTACATTATAAGAATACTTCAACTTGGTGAAGTCTGCAAAGAAACCGTGCTCGTTCAAGTAGTCAACCTCCTCCTTACGAGAAAGCGCCTTGTCACGTGTCAATGTGATGATCTCTACACCAGGAGCCATCACCAGGAATGTCATGTCGAAACGAATCTGATCGTTGCCGGCACCTGTACTACCGTGAGCGATGGCGTCAGCACCAATCTCCTTGGCGTAACGTGCGATGGCGATAGCCTGGAAGATACGCTCAGAAGATACAGAGATAGGGTAGCAGTTGTTGCGGAGCACATTACCGAAAATCATGTATTTCAATGATTTCTCGTAATACTCGTGGGTAACGTCGAGAGTGACGTATGCCTTTGCACCCAACTTATATGCGTTCTCCTCGTTGGTCTTCAACTGCTCGGCAGAGAAACCACCCGTGTTAGCGCATGCTGCATAAACATCCCAGCCATCCTGGGTCAACTTCATTACTGTGTATGATGTATCGAGACCGCCGCTGAAAGCGACTACAACTTTTTTATTTGCCATTTTATTTTATGTTTAATATGTGGTGAATAATGTTTAGATGGCATTCTTGCCAACACCTTAAATTATATGTAAGGATTTAAATTTCTGCAGATGGACCGTCAATCTTGCGGATTCTCTCAATCACTTCCTGAGGAAGCTTGATAGGCAGATGTTCTTCTGGGTCGAAGAGCATGGCGGTGCAGATGCAGTATTTGCGGTTGGTACGATGGAGGACATCCACGTTGATGCAACCCTCGCAACCACGCCAGAATGACTCATCATCGGTCAAGTCGGCGAAGGTAACAGGAAGATAACCCAGCTGGGTGTTCATCTTCATGACAGCCGAACCGGATGTCAAAGAGAAAATCTTGGCATGAGGCCATCGCTGTCGGGCGAGCGTAAAGGTCAGGTTCTTGATGCGCTTTGCCAATCCCAAACCACGGAAGTCTGGGTGAACGATCAAACCTGAAGTGGTGACATAGTGCTTGTTGCCCCATGTTTCGATGTAGCTGAAACCTGCGAACTTCTCGCCCTGGAGAGCGATGACAGCCTTGGCTTCGCGCATCTTGGTGGCAACATACTCTGGTGAACGCTTGGCGATACCAGAACCACGCTTCTTTGCAGCTTCTGCAATTGTAGTCAGAATGGTGTCGATGTACTTGATGTGACTTTCGTCAGCCACCATTACTTTAACTTCTTCCATTTTCTCTTTATATTTTGAATGTTCTTATTTGTAATCTGTTGTTTTAATACCTATCAAAGATCAATTAATATCTATGATTGAGCTCCGGAATCACTTCCGACAAGATGTCGATGATTTCCTCTTCTGTAGTACCCTTCTTCTTGACCAGGAAGATGGTGTCATCTCCTGCGATGGTTCCAAGGATTTGAGGAATATCGCTGTTGTCGATGTTGTAGGCGATACTGCTCGCATATCCCGGACGTGTCTTGATAACTACCATGTTGCCTGAGAAATTGATGGATTGAAATCCTGTACTCAGTCCCATCTTGCTGATGGACATAGGGTGAGTGACACGTTTGTAGAGTGCATCATTGGGTAAGACGTATGCGTATTTTCCGCTGGATGAAGCAGCCTTGGCTACCTTGAGCAGCTTGAGGTCGCGGCTCAATGTGGCTTGCGTTATCTCAAATCCTTCTTTGTGCAAAGCTTGCAAGAGTTGTTCCTGCGAACTTAGCTCTTGGCTAGAGATAAGCATCTTTAATGCTTCTAATCTATTGTTCTTTACTTTCATACGCTGTATTTTTATTCGTTTGTGGTTGCAAAATTACAATAAATATATGAAAACGCCAAGAAAATACGTATAAAATTTGCATATTTACGATAATTTGTTGTAGAATGATAGGAATATACAAGAAATATGCAGTATAAATATGCATACAATGTGTCTGGGCTACTGTATCGAATAGCTTTGGCTTGTTTCCTGGTATTTCCTTAGGCATTATATATACGTTTGAAATCATTGTAAAAGTGGGTTGCAGGAATAAAAGAAGGATTTTTTGTTGATTCTTGCATCTTTTTTACTTAAAAACTTGCATTTATTATTTTTTTTGTTTATTTTTGCAGCAACTAATCTTTAAGCCGATGAATAAATTAACGCTAAACTTATTGATTTTACTAACCATACCCTGTATCCTCTATGGTCGTAACTTCAATGTGATGGATTTCGGTGCTCGAGGTAACGGAATCAGTGATGACGCAATCGCCATTCAGAAAGCTGTAGATGCTTGTACGAATGCCGGAGGGGGAGATGTGGTCTTTTCCGCCAATCATACTTTCCTTTCAGGACCCGTACAGTTGAAGTCGAATGTGAACATCGTTTTGGAAACCAATTCCGTCTGGAAAGCCAATCCTGATGAAAGTATCTATCATCTCAGCACCTTCGGTAAGAACGAGGGTGAGGGAATGATGTGGATATGGGCGAAGGATGTGGAGAATCTTTCGTTCTCTGGGCATGGTACGATTCATGGCAATGGTATCAAGTTTATGGGTGCTGAACTTTTTGATAGTTACGAACTCAAACCGGTCACTACTTTCGATCCCCGTCCGCATGTGCTTACCCTGATGGGAGTCAGGAATCTCAATATCCGTGATATTACCATTCGGGAAGGTGCTTACTGGACGGTGCATCTCATCGGTTGCGATGGGGCTGTGATTGATGGCATCAATCTGCTCAACAATCTCAAGATCCGTAATGGTGATGGCATTGATATCGATCATAGCAAGAATGTGCGCATTGCCAACTGTCATATCACCAGTGGCGATGACGCCATCTGCCTGAAAAACCGCCGTGAGTTTGAAGAATATGGTTCCTGTCACGACATCGTGGTAACGAATTGTGTGATGGAGAGTCGTAGCTGTACCGTGAAGATTGGCAGCGAGAATATGGATTCCATCTATAATGTGGTTATCGACAATTGCGTAATCAAAGGTAGCAACCGTGGTCTCGGTATTCAGAATCGTGATGAGGGAACCGTGAGCAATGTGGTTTTCTCTAACATCATTCTGGATTGCCAGCTATGGAGCGATGTATGGTGGGGCAAGGCAGAACCTATTTACGTTACTTCTTACCCTCGTGCCAATGGAAATCATAAGGATGCCAACTGGCGATTCCCTAAGGGTCAGACAGTAGGCAGATGTGGCGAGGTGAGCCATATCTACTTTAATAATATTTATGCCACTTCAGAAAACGGATGCTTTATCGGCGGAGATACCCGGGATAAAGTGAACAATATCTATCTCAACAATGTACATCTCAACTTGAAGAAACTGACAGGCTATGATGGCGGCGTGTATGATAAGCGCCCATGTCGTGGCGAGGGCTTTATATATAATAAGGTATATGGAGTCTATGTAGAAAATGCCAGGGATGTAGAGATTGATGATCTGAGAGTACAGGTTGGACCGAAAGTAAACTATGGAGGAAAAACTTTCGGTATAGATGACTAGAAAAACAATCTTTTCATAGAATTGAAACTAAAATCTTAAACAGGTGTAATAAGGTAGTGCTACCTTTGCATCCGATTATTAATAACAAAATCTAATAAGTTATGCAAATAGTACAAAAGACAAATGGAAGAAGCATGAAAAGAGTATTGCTTTCTTCCGCCCTTCTGCTGGTGAGCACATTCACATTTGCACAAAGTAAGGTTAGCGGCACCGTGAAAGATGCCAATGGCGAACCTCTCATAGGCGTAAGCGTCATGGAGGTTGGTACTAACAATGGTGCGGTTACCGATATGAATGGCAACTATACCTTGAATGTGAAGCCTGGTGCAAAGTTAAAGCTCACTTACATCGGTTTTACGTCAAAGACTATTAAGGCAAGTGGCAATAGTCAGATTGTGTTGGATGAAGATAACACTGCCCTCAACGAGGTGGTTGTGGTAGGTTATGGTACGATGCGTCGTAAGGATGTAACTTCTTCTATCACAACAGTGAATGCTAAGGATTTGAACAAGGGTGTTTATACAGACCCTGCCCAGATGCTTCAGGGTAAGGTGCCAGGATTGGTGGTAACTTCTTCTGGCGACCCTAGTGGTTCTACCAGTATGACTCTTCGTGGTGCTTCCTCTCTTCGAACCGGAGAGGCTATGCAGCCTTATTATGTGATAGATGGTATCCCGGGAGTGGATATTTCAATGGTGGCTCCTGACGATATCGAGAGCATTGATGTCCTCCGTGATGCCTCTGCTACAGCTATTTATGGTTCCAAAGCAGCCAATGGTGTGATTATGATTACCACCAAGAAAGGCAAGAACAATCAGGAGCGTGTGAACGTATCTTACTCTGGTTATGTAGGTTTCGACCATATTTCCAAGACTTTGGATATGGCTTCTGCCGATGATATTCGGGGCTATGTAAAGGCTAACAATTTGGATTATGCTTATGACTATGGAGCTTCTACCGATTGGCAGAAGGAGGTACTTCGTACAGGTATCAGCCATAACCACAACCTTTCCATCAATGGTGGCAGCAAGAAGACTACCTATATGACTTCCCTGAATTATAACAATCGTGAGGGTATCATCAAGGGAACTGATATGCATCGTATCAATTTCCGCTCTTTGGTAAGTTCTAAGGTTTTGAAAGACCATTTAGACCTTTCTGCAGGCTTGAATGCCATGTATGGTAAGCACGAGGGAGTGCCTATGAACAATGAGGGCGGTTCTGTACTGGATGCAATGAACTATTTTAACCCTACTACTCCTGTTAGAAATGAGGATGGCTCTTGGAGTAAGGGTGATGGTTCTAAAAACTATAACCCGCTATCCCTCATTGCAGAGGATTCTTCTGAGTTCGAGTGGAAACGTATGCAGTTTATCGCAAAGGCTACGGCTAATATTGTCAAGGGTTTGACTTGGAATGTCAACTATCAGTATAGCAATAAGCAGCGTACCTATAGTGCATACGATTCTCATAACACCCAGCTCAATGGTATCAGCGATTATCAGGGACGTGCCAACCGTAGCACATATCAAGGACATGATCAGACTTTCGAGACTTACATCAACTATGATGCTACTTTCAATAAGGTACATAAGTTGGGTTTGATGGCAGGTTACTCTTGGGAGGAGCGTGTTAACAATGATGGCTTTGGACTGACCGTTCATAATTTCTTCGATGATAAATTGGGATGGAATCAGTTGAAGTATGCTGGTACCATTGATGGCATGACTGCAGTGGAGAGCGGTACGAAGGAGACTGTTCGTAATATCTCTTTCTATGGTCGTCTGTCTTATTCATACAATAGCCGTTATATGTTGCAGGCTACCATTCGTCGCGATGGATCATCTGTGTTTGGTGATGGTCATCAGTGGGGATATTTCCCATCCGTATCAGGAGCTTGGAATGTCACTGAAGAAAAATTCATGGATGGCTTGAAGGATGCCTTGAAACTGTCTAACCTGAAACTTCGCGTGGGTTATGGTGTAAGTGGTAATGCTCTGGGATTTGGTGCATATACTGCTGTAGCTACCTATGGTGCGAATGGTTCTGTATCTACCATCAATGGTAAGAATTATGCTACATTGGTGGCTACCAAGTTAGCTAATCCGGATTTGAAGTGGGAGAAAACCAGTATGTTGAACATTGGTTTGGATTATGCCTTCTTTGATGGCCGTATCAATGGATCTATCGAGTATTACGACAAGAATACCAAGGATCTGATCTGGAATTATCCAGTATCTTCTTTCGTTTATCCTTATAGTACTATCGTAGCCAATGTGGGTGAAATCAGCAATCGTGGTATAGAGTTCTCTATCAATGCAATTCCTGTACGGAATCAGAATTTTACATGGACAACAACTCTGAACCTTTCTCATAATAAGAATAAGGTAAAGAAGTTGACTAATGAGAAGTATAGTACAGCAATCTTTACTCAGGGTGATCCTATGGTGGCTGGCGTGTCTGCCTATGGTTATACACAGCAGATTATGGAAGGTCAGCCTTTGGGTACGTTCTTCACCTACGAGTTTGCTGGTTACGACGAGGATGGTATTTCTGTATATTATAAGCATGATAAGGCTACAGGTGAGCGCAATGGCAAGACTACTAAGTCGCCAGCATTTGAAGACCGTACAATCACGGGTTGCGCACAGCCAAAGTTGAATGTGGGATGGAACAATAGTTTCAGTTATAAGAACTGGAGTGCTTCCTTCTTCTTTACTGGTGTGTTTGGCAATAAGATTTATAATGGTCTCCGAGCTCACTATACTGCACCAGACTTCTTTGCTGGTGGCAAGAATGTATTGAAGGAGTTTATTACCGACCGTCCGGCAACTGATACCAGTTCTAACATTCCATCAGATAAGTTCATAGAGAATGGCTCTTATGTTCGCTTGCAGAACTTGTCCTTGGGTTATACTTTCCGCAATTTGGACGGATGGTTGAACAGCCTTCAGTTGTATGTTAATGCCAATAACGTCTTCACTATTACAAGCTACAAGGGATTGGATCCAGAGGTTAATCTTGGTGGAATCGACCCTGGTGTGGATTATCGTTGGAGTAATTATCCACATACTCGTACGATTATGGTGGGTGCTAAAATCAATTTCTAACAACATTTAAATACGCTTAGAATATGAAACTAAATATAAAGACTTTGTTCGCGGCTAGTTTAGCTACTTTGGCTGTGAGTTGTACAGACTTGGATGTACCGGTAGATTCTCAATATACGAAATATCCTGGTACGGAGGAGGCTATTGTTTCCAAGATGGCGGGTATCTATTTTCAGATGAGAGAGTGCTTTGGCCGCCGTTATATGGAGGCACAGGCACTGTCAAGTGATGAGTTTACGGCTTTGTCGTATAGTGGAAACTGGCTGGATTCTTATGCATACGCCAATACGTCTTTGCATAATTTTACAGATGAGTGCGCTACCATTGACTGGATGAATGTATTGGGTGAGGGTGTTGTGAAAGCCAATGAGGTTATCGATTCTGATGCTGATCCTAAGTATGTGGCTGCAGCTCGTGCCGTCCGTGCTTACTTCACTTATCTGGAAATGGACAACTTTGGTGATGCTCCTATCGTAGATAAGGTCTATTGCGAGAAGAATGGGGTGGATATTACTGCCCGCCAGCCTCGCGCAGATGTTGCCAAGTGGATAGAGAGTGAACTCCTGGCTGTAGCAGATCAACTTCCAGAGGAAGCTACCGGAGAGAACTATGGCAAGCCGAATAAGTATATGGCATACGGTCTTTTGGCTCGTTTGTATATCAACTGGCCTGTTTATACAGCAGCTTCCGTTGATCAATATGATGCAGCCAATTACAGCAATGAAAAGTTGAATGCCTGTGTAGAGGCTTGTGATAAGATCATCAATGCAGGTAAGTTTGCCCTGGGACCTGTAGCTTATCGCTTCAAGTTTGCTCCTAATAATACCGAGTTGGTGGAGAAGGGAGAAATTAAGGACTTCATCTATGTAATGCCTTACCATACATTGGATGCTACTGGTATGCAGTATGGTCGTTCGCATTCTTATAAGGATATCAAGAAGTTGGCTCCTAGTTATTATGGCACAGCCATGTCTAACTCTGGTGGTGCGTATATAACTGTAACTCCTGAGGCTGCTGCTCGCTTCAATCTGGAAGGTGATGAGCGTAATACGATGGTGCTTCAGGGTACTGTACATGTATATGACCCGGAGACACTCCTTCCTACCGACCAGATTTGTAAGGATCGCAATGGTAATCCATTGGTGTTGGAAACAAACATTAAGTTGGTGAAGCAGAGTTCTGAGCTTGATGCAGGAGATAATGTGGAAGGCTGGCGCCAGGGCGCTCGTTCTGTGAAATGGTTTGTAAGCAATGAGGACTTTAAAAATGGTCGTAATCAGTCTAACGACATACCTCTGATTCGTTATGCCGACATTTTGCTGATGAAGGCTGAAGCTATTGCACGTGGTGCATCGGCAACAGGTGGAGATACTTCTCTTAGTCTTTTCAATCAGATTCGTTCATACGTTCATGCACCGGAGCTTGATCATACCCCATCTTTGGATGAAATTTATGAGGAGCGTGGTCGTGAGTTCTTTGATGAGAACCTTCGTCGTATGGATATGATTCGCTTTGGTCATTTCGAGGATGAGTATTGCTTCCACAAGAAAGGTTTCGAAAATGCGAATTTTGACAAGACTCATCGTATCTTCCCATTGCATAAGGGAAATCAGTTGGATACAAATCCTAAGTGGAAACAGAATCCTGGATATTAATCGATTGAATGATGATAAAGGGGGAGTGGCGGGTTCTGCCACTCTCTTTTTTCTAATTGTTAGATGAAGTTTGTTTCATTTTGATAAAACTGTTTGATTATGAGAAGAAATCTATTGTTGTTATTACTGTGGTTGGCAGGCTTGCTAGCTGTAGATGCTCAAACATTGAGCCGTAAAGAGGTCGAGACCTACGTGATTAATCAATATGGAAAAAGATGGAAAGACGTTGCGCTTTATCTTGGCGAAAAAGATACGTTGGACAAGGACAATGCTTTGACGTTTGAGAAAACCATCTCGGTGCGAGGCAAGAGTAAAAATGAACTCTTTGTCGATTTGAATTATTGGTTTCTGAAAACCTTTAGCAATGCTAGTTCATCGATAGAGATGGCAGACAAGGAATTGGGGGTTATCATGGCAAAGGGTTATTTGCCTGGCATTGCTTATCACTCGGGTGGTTATTCCTCTTATTGTGTCAATATTCGCCCTCTTGTGCGTTGCGACATCAAAGACGAACAGGTCAAACTGACGATTGTCGTTCCAAATTATGAGGTGACGAAAGTTGATGATGGTATTTGGAGTGCCATGCTGGATGAGGATTTCGACAAGCATCCCCCATATACTGTGAACGAAACATGGTCGCTGAATGTTTGTTTCCCTTTTGCGAAGAAAGATGGAACCAAGAAAACTTCCTGCAAGGCATTGGTGATGAGCCATGGATATGTGGAGGTCTTGATGAATCGCATTCAAATGGCGTTATAGCTGCGCCAAAATGTGGTGAAATTGAAGATTTTGGCGCACTTTCAGCGTGGTAACTCAATCATTTGATGATTTGTTTAAATCTTAAAATCCAGAAACCAATAATGAAGCGAATCTTTGTCTTCGCATTATATAGCGCCCTTGGGCTATCCTCGTTGATAGCGCAAGATTATTCCCGATACGTTGATCCACGTATCGGAAGTGAGGGATTGGGTAGAACTTTCCCCGGACCTTGCATGCCATACGGTATGGCGAAGCCGGGACCGGATGCCGTATCTATGCCGAATGCAGGATGGGCGCCGATGCCTGAGCCTGTCAAGGGATTCTCGCAGATGCACGTCAGCGGAACCGGGGGTGGACAGAAGTATGGCAATATTCTTATCCAGCCTTTCTTGGATGCAGGGGACATCATCCAGAAACGGGTGGATGAGAAGATTGCCCTGGGATATTATGCCTGTACCTTTGAGAATGGAATCCGGACGGAGATTACCGCTTCAGAACGTTGTGCCTTCTATCGATTGGATTATGGCAGGAAACAGAAGGGAAAACTCCTGATAGATGTGGCTACCTTCCTGGGTATAGACACGATTCCAGATAAGCGCGAAACTCAGCAGTATGTGGATTCGTATGTTACTTGTGATGGGAAATATGCCGTCTCTGGTTGGAGTACTGTAAGGGGTGGCTGGAACAATGGCGGTCCTTATACCGTATATTTCTATTTGCAGAGTGACGTGCCTTTATCTAATTGTGATGTCCCTTTATCTAATTGCGAAGCGCCTCTATATAATAAGGTGAAGGAATCAAAGACAAGATTGGATGTTGCCTTCTCGAAAAGTACCGTCAATCTGAAGATTGGTATTTCGCATATCAGTATTGCCCAGGCAAGGAAGAATATCCCTGTCTGCGGCTTCGATGCCCAGTTGAAGAATGTGCGGAAAACCTGGAACGGAAAGTTGGGAAAGATAGAAATCTCAGGCACCGAAAAGCAGAAGCGGATGTTTTATACAGCCCTTTATCATACGATGCTGATGCCTGTGGATAAGTCGGGTGAAAACCCTCATTTCGCCGCTACGCCTTATTATGATGATTACTATGCCATCTGGGATACTTATCGTACTTCCATGCCTTTGCTTACGCTGATAGAGGAACCGCAGCAGCGTGATATGGTCAATTCCCTGCTCAATATCTACAAGCATGATGGTTATATGCCTGATGCTAGAAGTGGCAACTGGAACGGCAGAACGCAGGGTGGCAGCAATGCGGATATAGTCATAGCCGATGCCTTTGCCAAAGGAATGAAGGGTATCGATTATCAGCTGGCGCTGAAGGCTATGATCAAGGATGCCGAAGTGCCGCCGACGGATGATGATGGCTTTGTGGGCAGTGTGCCTGAGGAAAAGCATGGCAGAGGTGGATTGATGGAATATAACACGCTGGGCTATGTTCCGTATGGAATAGACCGTGCCGGCAACCGTACCGTGGAGTATAGCTATGATGACTGGTGTATTGCCCAGGTGGCAAAAGGACTGGGTTTTCCGGAACTCTACGATAAGTATATGAAGCGTTCGCATAACTGGCGCAATCTCTGGCGTTCTGATTATGAATGGCAGGGGATGAAGGGATTTATCATGCCGAGAGATGCGGATGGCAGATGGCTCGATTCTGTGCCTTGGGGCAAGTCGAAGGTCTATCATCCTGTGATTCCTTATCGTCCGGATACCAAGGTGGCACCCTGGTATCTTCCATGGTGGTCAACCTTCTTCTACGAGGCTTTGTCGGCAGAATATAGTCTCAGTATTCCGCATGATGTTCCGGGACTGATTGAGGCTTGTGGAGGAAAGGATGCTTTCATCCGACGGTTGGATACCTTCTTCGCCAATGGTCATTTCAATGTGGCGAATGAACCGAGCTTCATGACTCCTTACCTGTATCATTGGGTAGAACGCCCGGACTTGAGCGTTCAGCGAATCCAGCAGATCGTGAACGATAACTATGATGATTCTCCTGACGGTTTGCCGGGTAATGATGATGGGGGAGCAATGTCGTCTTGGCTCGTTTTCAATATGCTGGGATTCTATCCGATAGCCGGACAGAATCTCTATATCGTAGGTTCGCCGATGATTCCTGAATACACCATCCATCTATCCAATGGAAAGGACTTGAAGGTGGTGAGAGAAGGAGAGCAATGGAAGCAGATGTTCATAACTCACGATGTGTTGATAAATGGTGGAAAACTTGTTCTTCCTGATTTTAAAACTGAGGAAAAGGGTGTTGATAAAACGCAGAAACTGCTGATAATGAAAGGAAAAGAGAAATCCACAGTTTTTGCACAACCTGTGGATAAGTATTTGAAAACTATTCCGGCACAGTATGTGGCTCGTTTCATTGTCAACCGACAGTATCGTAACTGGGAGGTAGGAGTAGATTCTACGAGTATGGCTGATACGCTTATTCTGAAATGTAATCAGTCTCTCTATCTGATTCCTCGTAAGTTGGTGGATGAGGCTGATGGTTTCTGTTGGGATAGTCCGCAGAAAGGCAGGAATCTCTATGTATGCGATATGAGTTCCAACAGGGGTATGCGTGACGGCACCTTCCTGTTTATCTCCCGAAAGGCGCTGCGCCAGCTTCAGGCAAACGGATCCTTTGTCTATAATGGGATTTTATGGCGGAAAATATCAGCAGATGAAAAGATCATCACCGTCAAGGCTGAACAGGATGAAACTGTGATGCAGATTGCAGTGAATCTCGGTCTCCCTTGGGTGCTGCGTATGGATGGAAATCCTTTAGGAATTGATTGGAGGTTGGAAAAACAATAAATAGGAGTATTCTCCGTTTCATATAATATGAATAGAAAAGTAACATTATTATATATCTCTTTGGCTTGCGTGCTATCTGTGCAAGCTCAGACCCGCCAGCAGATGGGTGGCGTCTATTATGCTTATCCGGAAGGTCCTTCTGCCAAGACAGGAACTTTTGGTACGACTACTTATGTGATGTCTGATTCTCTGAATGTTCCTCAGGGATATGCACCCTTTTATATCAGCCATTATGGTCGCCATGGTTCCCGTTGGATGCCGAAGGATGATCGGTATGTCTGGATCTGCAAGCATTTTGAAGATGAGAGTAATCTCACTCCACAGGGTTTGCTGGTGAAGGGAATGCTGCAGCGTGTATGGGAAAATGCCAAAGGTAATGGTGGAAAACTGAGCAAGCTGGGTGCTCTTCAGCATCAGGGCATCGCTCATCGTATGTTTGAGCGTTATCCACAGATCTTTGCTGTGGGCAATGCGGTAAAGGCTCGTTCCAGTGTGGTGGATCGATGCGCCAAGAGTATGCAGGCTTTTACTGCGGAATTGCATAGCCTTCAGCCAGGCTTGAATCTGGATGTCAAGACCGATTCTGCCGATATGGCTTGGATAGCGTATGTCTCTCCCGAAGTGAAGGCTTTGGAGAACCGTACCCATGTGCAGGCTCAGGTTTCACCTCGCCGTTTCCTTCTTCAGTTGTTTAAGGATGTCTCTAAGGTGGATGAACCCCTGAAGCTGATGACCGAGATGCATACGGTGGCTTCTTCCATTCAGGATGTGGGCTTGAACTTCTCTTCTTATCCGCAGGATATAGAAGATGGCTTGAATGCACTTTTCACCGATGATGAGTTCCGTGCCATCTATGAAGCCAATAACCTTCGGATGGCTATCAACAATGGTACCGTGGCGACGAATGAGGATATTCCTGCCCGTAGTGCTATCTCCTTATGGCAGAATATCGAGGCGGAGGTAGATCGGGCTTTGCGTTCTGTCAAGTCATCGGCTACGCTTCGCTTTGGTCATGATACAGCCCTTTTTCGTCTCTTGTCTCTTCTCTTCGATGTAAATGTTCCTCCGGCAGGAGCACGTGAAGAGGCAAGTCTGGTGGTTTTGGGAGATGAAATGGAAAAGATGGATCGCGTAGTTCCGATGGCTGCCAATCTCCAGATGATATTCTATAAGAATGCGAAGGATGGTGTGCTGGTGAAGTTTATGCTCAATGAGCGGGATGTTATGCTTTCTCCCGTAGGACAGGTGATCTATGGCACGCATTACTATTCCTGGAATGCCTGGAAGCAGGAAATGCATGAGCGGATTCATCGCCTGGAACATATCCGCCAGCTCAATGCCATCAATACGATGGTGGGTACGGCACAGGCAAATACCCAGACTGCGGGCATGTTCGGAAAGGGTAGTGAGGAACATGGACAAACCATCCCTGCAGTTCTCGTTCCGAATGGTCAGAACTTCTGGACTCCTCAGACGCAGGATACAGAACAGAAATGTATCGCACCTTATTATTATAAGGATACCCATCTGCAGGGCTTCCGCTGCAGCCACTGGCTGGTGGGCGGATGTACGCAGGATTATGGCTCTTTCACGGTGGCTGCGCTTGGTGGAAAGCTCCGCCTTCAGCCAGAACAAAGAGCTACGGCATTCAGCCATGAAGATGAAGTCTCTCATCCTCACTACTATGCTGTCCGCCTGAAGGATGAACATCTGAAGGCAGAGATGACAGCCTTGAGTCATACCTCCTTTCTCCGTGTTACTCCGGAGCAGGATGAGCTGGTTCATCTTGTCATCAATCCGAACAGTGATGAAGGACAGGGATACATCGAGATTGATACCATCAATCATATTGTCTATGGTTATAATCCGGTGCATCGCATCTATCAGGGATGGGGAAAACCGGCTGGTTTCTCCGGACATTTCGTCTTGGCTTACGATGAGAAGGACCTGGTGGATTACGGTGTTTTCGAGGGCGACAGGAAGATGATAAGAGGTTTGAAGGTGCAGGGTAAACCTCGCATTGGCGCCTGGCTCACCTTCCGTGGCAGATCGGGTAAGGCGATGGAGTGGATGTCGGGTACATCCTTTACGTCCCGCGACAATGCGGTGGAGAATCTCAATGCAGAAAACTATATGTATGGCGGATTGGACTTCAACAGCATGATGGAGTATGCTGCCGGAATCTGGTGCGACCGACTTCATACCATTGATGTGGAAAGCAAGGATGTGGCAAAGGTTAACCAGTTTTATGGTGCTCTCTACCGTGCATCCTTCCTCCCTCATGAGATGAGTGATGTGAATGGCGATTATCCGGAGTTTTCTACCGGTACCGTGAAGATGGGCAATGCTGCCCTGAGTTCCAAGGGCTATGCCGTTCCTGCCTATTCTTATCTCCGCAAGTATGGCGATTTCTCCATGTGGGACATCTATCGTGCAGAGTTGCCGCTCTATAGTCTCATCACTCCGAAGATGTCGGGCGAGATGATGCAGTCTCTGGTTCAGATGTACAAGGAAGGCGGCTGGATGCCTATCTTCCCATGCTGGAACAGTTATACGGCGGCGATGATTGGCGATCATGCAAGTGCGGCTCTTGCCGATGCGTATGTCAAGGGTATTCGCAATTTTGATGCAGCCAAGGCTTACGAGGGAATGCGGCTCAATGCTTTCTCTACTCCTTATCTGGCGAAGGATTATCGGGATGGAAAGGGCCGCCGTGCCATCAAATCGTATATGGATAATGGCTATATTCCGTTGGAGGATATGGTGGAGGAAGCCTTTCATACCAACGAGCAGACTTCCCGTACCCTGGAGTATGCCTATGATGATTATGCCGTGGCACAGATGGCGAAGGCTCTGCATGATTCCTGTCAGGATGCCGCTCTGCGCCAGAAGTATCTGGAGGATTACAATGATCTGATGCGCCGTTCCGAGAACTGGCGCAATGTCATCAATCCTGCTACAGGATGGGCGGATGGCAGATACGAGAATGGCAAGTGGGAGAATAATGAAGACCTGGTGCACCGCAAGAGTTACATCACCGAGGGTGCTACCTGTCATTATACCTGGTATGTTCCGCAGAACCCGGAAGGGCTGTTTGAGGTAATCAGAAACAGTAAACCGATGGATAAGCAGGAAAAACAGATAGAAAAGATGGAAAGGAAGATGGAGAAAAAGGGCGAAACTCCTGTTCGCAACGAGAAGGTGATAGCCCGACTGGACAAGATGTTTGATAACGGATGGTACTGGCATGGAAATGAACCTTGTCATCAGGTAGCCTATCTTTACGATGCTGCCGGGGCTCCTGAGAAAACGCAGGAGCGGGTGCATCATATTCTCCAGACTGAATATAATGACACCCCGGGCGGATTGTCGGGAAATGATGATGCAGGACAGATGTCGGCGTGGTATGTGTTCTCGTCTATCGGATTCTATCCTGTATGTCCGGGTACACCTTATTATTATATAGGTACTCCAAGCTTTGACAAGGTTACTCTGAATCTGGAAAACGGCAGGAAGTTCATCCTGTCTGCCGATCGCCAGCACATGGATGATTATCTCATCCAGTCGGTAACCCTCAATGGGAAGCCTTTGGGTGATTATCGCCTCTCTCATCAGCAGATATTGACTGGTGGAGAATTGCATTTCCAGATGAAATAACCCATTCTGCCGGACCTATAATACTGAAATGATAAATGATAAGTAACTTATGGATGCAATAACTGGATTCGTTTATGGCATGAGCATGATGTTTTTTTCCATGATGGCATGGATGTTCTGGCGCAAGGGCAGTGACAGGCTCTTTCGCCTCATCATGATCTTGATGCTGATCGTAGATGCACAGTGCCTGAAGGATATTCTATCCTTCTATTTCACAGGCTTCGACAATGAGGAAAACTGGTTCCTCATATCGGCAGCCGATATGTTTATCATACCATTCTATAGCTTTGTGCTGATGGAATTGGTGAAGCCGGGATGGACTACCTGGCGTAAGGCGGTGATGCTGGAATTGCCGTTTGTGTTGCTTCCTGCCATTTATTGCGTGACGGGCAACAATATCTATTTCTACATCCTTGCGGTGTGGGGTGCTGTTTATGGTCTTACCACTTTCATCGTGATGTTCTTCCTCATCAGGCGCTACCATCGCCAGCTGAAGGAGCGGTTTTCTTATCAGGAGAACATTAATCTCAACTGGCTTCTGGCTATCCTGAGCAGTTGTTTCCTGATATTGATTATCTGGACGATGAGCTGCTTTGTCATCAATGTAGATTTTGATGATCTCTACATGGTGTTGTCTCTGACTATATGGATGTTTATATGCTATTTTGTCTATAAGCATGAGTCGGTTATTGATGAATTGACAGATTCTGATACCGGACCTATTGATGATGGCCTGGACGATGGAAATGTGGCGCAAGGACTGGCGGCGACAGTACGGCAGCTTTTCGAAGAGGAGAAGATCTATCTCAATCCTAAGCTCAAGCTGTCGGATGTGGCGCGTATGGTAGGTACGAATCGTACTTATCTGAGCCGCTTCTTTAATGAGGAGAATGGGCAGACTTTCTATGATTTCGTGAATAATTATCGGGTGGAACATGCTACCCAGCTGCTTCGCACATCTTCCTATACGGTGTTGGAAGTGGCTGAAAAGTCTGGATTCAATTCTGTTTCTACTTTTCGCAGGGCTTTTGTTGCTGCACACGAATGTTCGCCTAATGAATATCGTGCGCAAATGTAAGTGTAAGCTAATCAGGAGAATTGATGTAATGACTCTCCGGATTTTACGCAATGACTCTTTGGAGAGTCGGGGTGTGAGGGAAGATTTTGTTCTTTTGAACCTATGTTTTTTACCCAATGATACCCGAGGTTTCGGGAAAAGTTGTATCTTTGTAGCAGAATTTTCTAGATTAGGTTTACTTATCATTTGCTTTTGATGGACACAAATCAAAAAAGGTTGGCTAACCCGAAGAGGGCAAGCCAACCTTTCTTTTGTTTATGATGATCTTAAAATTCTTTTTTTGCGTTTTAAGTGATGTTTTTCTTATTCCTTGTTGCTTCCGAAAATACGCAGCAGGTAGAGGAAGAGGTTGATGAAGTCGAGATACAATGTCAAGGCTCCGATGAGAGCCAGCTTCTGAGCACCCTCGCTCATATCGTACTGAGTCTGGAGCATCATCTTGATCTTCTGGCTGTCCCAGGCTGTCAGACCCACGAAGATGGCTACACCCGCATAGCTCAAGATGTATTCAAATCCGGAACTCTTCAGGAACATATTAACTACGGTGGCGATAATCAGACCAATCAGCGCCATAAAAAGAATCTTGCCGAGAGAGGTGAGATCCTTCTTGGTGGTGTATCCGTAGAAGGCCATCGCTCCGAATGTACCGGCGGTAATGAAGAAGACTTTGGCAATGCTGGTCATTGTATATACTGCAAATACCGAAGATAGCATCGCTCCATTCAGTACTGAGTAGATGATGAAGAGCAGTGTGGCGGTACTCAGCGACAGACGGTTCAAGGCTCCGGTGATGATGAACACCAAGGCGAGTTCTGCAATGATGAGACCGAAGAGTAAACCGCGGCTTGTCATCAGGGTCATCAACAGGGTAGGACTGCTGGCAACGCCGTAAGCAGTAACGCCGGTAATGACGAGTGCCAATGTCATCCAAGTATAAACCTTGCGCATCAGTGCGGAGAATACACCGCTTAATCCACGCTCTTTCTCGTTGACAGCGAAGCCGTTGCTTGACTGTCCGTTCTGACTATTTATCAGATTGTACATTTCTTTTTCTGTCATAATTCTAATTTCTAATTTAGTTGATTTTTTATTGTTTCTTGATGGCAAAGCTGATTATGCCACAATATAACGGATGCAAAGATAATGCCATTTCTTGAATCTGCCATTATATCTGCTCATTATTAACATTTATTCCGTAATTTTACGGAGCCTTATTCCTTTTATTGCCTGGTTATGGCAAGATATTGCCCCTTGCCAGGGCAACTTTGTGCCATTGCCAGGCAAGAAACGATTCGTCGGGAGAAAGGATTCCCCAGGACTGTCATTTCGGTTCGACCACCCCTCTCGGTCTATAATCAGGGGCGATTTGCTCGTAAATATCCTACTCTTGCTTTTACTCTTCACTCTTCACAAAACAGGCTGAAACCCCGATAAACACTGGGGGTGTGGGAGGTGAAGAGTGCACCGCCACTCTTCACCACTCTTCACTTATCGTAAGGCTCCGCTATTTTTTCTTCCTAGGTCTGGTCATCATTTATGTCAGGGTCTGGTCATCAATTATGCTAAGACTTGGTCATCATTTATGGCAGGGCTTAGTCATCATAGGTGACGGAACCTTTGCCTGCCTGATATTCTTTTTCCCTAAAATGGTTTGGGTGAAGAGTTGTGAAGAGTGGTGAAGAGTGGTGAAGAGTGCACCACCACTCTTCACCTCCCACACCCCCAGTGTTTATCGGAGTTTCAGCCTGTTTTGTGAAGAGTGAAGAGTATTTTTGAAAGTAGTTCTCTATACATTTGGTAGAAAAGTCCAGAATGCATCTTCTTTTATGTGTGTCCGAACACAAACGTTCTTTCGCGCGTATATATATAATTAGGAGAAAAACGGATTTAAAGTCCGAAAAGTGTTTATGAGTGTTAAATTTAAAAGAAAAATGCAACTTTCTTCTCGAAAAATTTGGTGGAAT
>NZ_QSQJ01000100.1:0-1156 GCF_003436715.1 Prevotella sp. TF12-30
ACATGCAGGAATACATTTTTGTTCATCCCGAGGAAAGGTTTGCAAGGAAGCCTCTCTTCGGGATTTTTCGTTTTATCTTATCCCGAAAGGCTACATCAAGCACATTGATTTCCAATCTTTTAACATTGTCGGTGCAAACTTCTCCATTCTGCGCAAGTTTGTGTTTTGCGTTTTGATTTTCCGCCCTTACCTTTGCAACTTTAATTTATCAACTCACAAAGGTTAGATTATGAGCAAGACAAACGACAACAATCAGCTTGTAGGCGTGGCAAATGCAAAGCCACAGGCTGCACCTCCGACAAACGAGGTGTTCATCCGTGTTGGCACAACCTTGTACAAGGTGGTTGACCAACCTACCATCAATGGAGGAAAGGTAAGAAAGCGCATCCCATGGAACATGGAGACCTTGCGTCAGGACTACGGCAAGGAGTTCATCAAGTACGTTCACAAGTATGACGGCTTCTGTACTGTTCCCGAACATGTGAACCACCGCACGGTGATAGACGGTTTCCTCAACCTATACGAGCCGATAGGACATAAGCCGATGCAAGGGGGCTTCCCGAACATCAAGAAGTTGGTTAGTCACATCTTCGGTGAGCAATATGAGCTTGGCATGGACTACCTGCAACTTCTTTATCTCAGACCAGTGCAGAAGCTGCCTATTCTATTGCTTGTATCAGAGGAAAGAAACACAGGCAAGACCACGTTCTTGAACTTTCTGAAGGCATTGTTCCAGGACAACGTGACATTCAACACCAACGAGGACTTCCGCAGTCAGTTCAACTCCGATTGGGCTGGCAAACTGCTCATAGTCGTGGACGAGGTATTGCTCAGCCGCAGGGAGGATTCCGAGCGGTTGAAGAACCTCAGCACCACACTCTCGTACAAGGTGGAAGCCAAGGGCAAGGACAGGAACGAGATTTCCTTCTTTGCCAAGTTCGTGCTGTGCTCCAACAACGAATCACTCCCTGTCATCATTGACGAGGGCGAGACCCGATATTGGGTGAGGAAGATTTCATCGTTGCAATCTGACGATACCGGCTTCTTGGAGAAACTGAAGGCGGAGATACCCGCTTTTCTGTTCCATCTGCAAGGCAGAACGCTATCCACAGAGCACAAGAGCCGAATGTGGTTCGCCCCCGAACAGATAGCGACC
>NZ_QSQJ01000100.1:1166-1724 GCF_003436715.1 Prevotella sp. TF12-30
ATGTGGTTCGCCCCCGAACAGATAGCGACCGATGCTCTGAGGAGAATCATACGCTGCAACCGCAACCGACTTGAGGTGGAAATGTCGGAGCTGTTCCTTGAGGTCATGGAGAACACCCAAACCGACAGTTTGCAATTCTGCCTCAATGACGCAATCGCCTTGTTGCAATGCAACCACGTGAAAGCGGAGAAGCACCTTGTGCGAAAGATAGTGCAGGACTGTTGGAAGCTGCAACCTTCAGAGAACGCCCTCACCTACACCTCATACGAGTACAACTACAACAGCAGCGGTCACTACTCGCCAACAAAACGTGTGGGCAGGTTCTACACTGTAACGAGGGACAAGCTAAATAGCATATAATTTTGTTGAATTGTTGAATATGATGAAAGAAGTATTGAATATCAAGTATTTAAGGCTCAACATTTTCTCAACAAATCTCTCAACAAAAGAAAGAGACTGTTGAAAAGAGAAAACATGACCGCTAATGCCTGTCTTTCTCTTTTGCCCAGTGATTTTGTTGAAAAGAACCATTTGTTGAGAGTTTGTTGAGAAGATAAG
>NZ_QSQJ01000101.1:0-1705 GCF_003436715.1 Prevotella sp. TF12-30
ACTTTGAACATTACCATATTTAACAGCATTCAAAGGTAGTGTTTTTAGCCTTTAAGCCACTATTGTACAAACCCTTTTTTGAAAAGAACGTAAAATCAATAGTATTATTGCGGTGATTGTATTTTTAGTAATCGCTTAACTCGTTGCACCATACTCACGCCCCTTCCACTTAACTTTTGCCACATCCCGAATGGAATACCCCTTGCGGAGCAAACTAATAACTTCCCTATATTCGGCTTTCATCTGTTCTGCCGTTTTTACAGAGCCTACCTTGCCTACTGCCACCATTCAAAAGTGTAGAACAAAGTAAGCTCCGTCATGCCTGTCTCTCCAAGAAGAATTGTTCATTCTACTAATCGCCCAACATCATACACTTTGGGGTAATATCGGTGTAATCGAAAGTTAAATACGTTAAATTATTACCTTTTCGTATCTAAACAGAATCCACACAGTCACTTTTCTACCGTTTAGGACGTATAGTATTGATAATCAACTGATAGTAGATTTTGTTATCGCATTTGTTACATCTTATATATTCTGCGGCATAGGAGAAATGATGTAGATTCAATTATAATAGAAGAACTTGCCTATTATTGTTTTTCCAGCCATTTTTTTACACACCTTATAGCTCTGATTTGTTCACCTTCGCTAAACTTAGAATCGTCATTCGTTTCATTTCCTTCCAGAACAGCTTCATAAAGAACAAGAAAATAAAAATCGCAAGGGTTTATCATTCGTTCCATAATTAGTGGAACTATTTGTTTTCCCATTGATTTGAGAGGAATGAACTCAGGCAATTTTGCATATGAATATGTGCTTGCACTATATCGCGTCTTAGGATTATGATCTATTGCTATGTTCCATTTATCCACTAAATTTGCAAAACGATTTCTTATGCTGTCTGGAACTTGTGAAGCCAATTCTTTTATTTTCTCTTTCTCTGTATTTGTTAGAAAATCCCTTGTTGATAGGCTGTCTTGTTTGTTGTCAGCATTGGAATTCCAAATATTCTCTGGTTTATGTACTGTTTGCAATGGTACTTTAACAATAGAGTCAGAAGCCACTTTCTCATAGTCATTTGGTGAGTGATTGGTTTGTTCCTTAAAACTTAAAAATAGAAAATTTCTTCCCCAACCATTACCAAATATAACATCTAATGGTTCCCCTGTATCTTTCCATATTCTGACTCTTGCTGCAAATCCAAAATCAAATTTAACGGCAGTACTATCATATGTAAAAGTTACAGTATAGAACTTTCTTCCTATCTGTTTTCTTATTTGAGGGCGGCTGTCTCCTCCGTAATCCTTCTTTTTAAAAACTTGAACATCCGATACGTTAGCCTCTTTAAAAAATGGAACATACGCAGGACCAAAGGTCAAAGCCACGTTTCTTGCGCTATTTACAAGAGTACTATTGTCTAAGACCTCTGGTCGCTTGCATGAACTCAAGAATAGTGTACATAATACCGCTATTCCCCAAACTACAATCATTATAGATAGTATTTTTTTCATAATTCGTAATTTTTAATATTTATATTCTTGAAATATTGCGTATTGATTACTCTCTATTGATCCTTTCCACCAATTCGTCTGGTGTAAGTATCTCCATCTTGGAGAAACCAAACCACTTCTTGCCTAAGTCCTTAATGGATGCACCTATATGATCGTCGTACTCGAATGTGGTGGTAATCTCACCATCCGGGGCC
>NZ_QSQJ01000102.1:0-1665 GCF_003436715.1 Prevotella sp. TF12-30
GGGCTTTTCTGTATATGGAAAACCGGTACCATTTCCTGGTATGGAATTTAGCGGATGGTCGCAGCCCCAACGTGATAATACATATATGAATATGGATAAGAACAATGTGAAACCGTATGTTTTCAAGCATCCGGAGTATGAATGGAGAGTATTTCTAATTAACAACATATCTTTCTAAAACTTCAATATATATGAGCAAGAAAAGTTTTTCTGCAGCTGCAGAGGCTGCTGTACAGGCGCTTTTGAACGCCCAGAAGGTAGATGCCAGTATCATTACTGACGAGTGTGGTAACGTAGCTATTCGCAAGGCTCCCTGGAACGATGCGGAGACCATCTGCGAGGTGCCTAAGGTGATTCCGGGCAGAATGATCTGCAGCGGTGGCGAATGCGGCGACAAGCTCGACTTCAAGCCTTACGCACAGTCGGGCGGGAAGCTATATACGGAGATTATCCATACCTCGCATGGTGCCCTCCGTACTTCGTCGCAGCGTGTGTTCGTCTCCTTCTCTTTCCCGAAGGAAATGCACAAGTCGGATATTCTGAAATATCTCTACAAAGAGATCATGGAGATGAAGGGCAAAGCTAAACATTTCAAGGAGAATATAGCATGGGAACAGTACAAGTAATGGCTCTGAATCCGGCACGCAAGGGCAATATGGGAAGATTGAGCTCTTCCCAGCCCCTGTATGTCTATGACACCCTGATAGCACAGCCGTGGCTGAAGGGTGTGATTGCGCAGATACGTGGGGAGAAGGCTATCCCCGGCGTAGATGCTGGTGATGAGAAGGCGGTGAAGAAGGCTAGAGAGGGGCTGAAGAAGCAGCTGCCTATCCGTGCCATTCACTACTACAGATTCAGGAATAACCACCGTTCTGGTGAGGATGCGGACCCAGAGAGCTTTCTCTTTCAGACTACCATCGATGTGGATGATGTGGATTATGTGGATGCTGCATTGGAGAAGGCTCGTGAGCTGAACTGCAGCAACACGATATGGAAGGGGAAACTGCTGCATCTGGAGTATTCGGCTAGAAAGAAGCTGCATATCGATATCAGAATGCCGATGGGTATGACGATAGAGGAGACGCAGAAGGCGTATTGCGAGGCGGCTGGGATTCCCTACGACAAGAGCTGCATCACGCCCGAGAGAATCATCTTTATCACGGATAAGGACTCCGAGATTTACCGCTCGAAGGAGTGGTATGGGGTGCTGCCGGATGAGGAGATCAAGGCTCGCAGAGAGGCTTTCCTTAAGCGTGGCTTAACGATTGATGGAAGGGGGACGGCTCGCTACAGCTTGCTTGCCGGGGATTGCAAATCCCCGGAACGCCTGGCGGGAGACTTTCAGGGGCAAATACCTAGCGATAGTAATCATAAAGTTCAAAGCTCAAATCTTAAAGTTCAAAGTAATGACGATGTTCAAGACAATCGATTTCAGGGCACTGACAGCCATTCTGCTGTTTCTTCTGGCGCTGCTATTCAGCCTGCCCAACCTGGTGATAGCCATCGTGCTGATGATGATTATATCAGCCATACTGGAAATGCTCAGAAAGCTGGCGGACTGGCAGCCCAAGAAGCAGAAAGTGCCAGTGAGAAGAATCTCATAGCCTTCGACCTCTTCCAGGAATCCGCAGGACTGAAGGGGATGAATATTGATACCGTCGGGTC
>NZ_QSQJ01000103.1:0-1650 GCF_003436715.1 Prevotella sp. TF12-30
GGGACGACACTCGTTCGCCAGCCTCATTACGCTGGAGGCAGGTGTGCCGATGGAGACCATCTGCAAGATGCTCGGTCACAAGGATGTGAAGATGACGCAGCGGTATGCGAGAGTAACCCAAAAGAAGCTGTTTGAAGACATGGACAAGTTCATCGCTGCAACCGAGAAGGACTTTATTCTCGCATTATGAACAAGGCTTTCAACTTTTCTTTTTACAGTTTCAACTACATTATTATATTATAAGGACAACAACTATGAGCAGAAGTACATTTTCAATTTTGCCTTACATCAACAGACAGAAGGTGAAGGCAGACGGAACAGCCAACATACTTTGCCGCATCACCGTTGACGGCAAAAGTGCAGCCATTTCCACAGGCATATCCTGTACACCACAGGAGTGGAACGCCAAGAAGGGAGAGGTACGGAACGCAAGGGACAACAGACGATTGGCAAGTTTCCTTGCTGAGGTCAAGGATAAATACAACTCACTTCTTACCACCAATGGCATCATCACCGTGGAAATGCTGAAGGCTGTGTTGAAGGACAAGGACACGACAGGAAGGTTCTTGCTGAACTTTGGTGATACCATCGTGGAATGGTATCGAACCTCAAAAGCCAGACAAACCTTTCTGCACAAGCGAACATGGCAGAAGAACCTGAGAGCCTTTGTCCATTCATTGGATAAGGACGACATCGCCTTTGAGGACATAGACGAGAATTTCGGAGAGGAATACAAGCTATTCCTGAAACGAGACCAGGGACGCATCGACAGCTACGTGAACCATTGCCTTCTCTGGCTGAACATGTTGATGTACAAGGCAGTGGACAGGAGCATTATCCGCTTCAATCCCATAGCCAAGATAGGGTATGAGAAGAAGGCAGCCCCGAAGATGACCCATATCAGCAAGGCAGACTTCATCAAGATGCTCTCTACCCCGATGGCTGACGAGCGAACGGAGCTTGCACGCAGATGTTTCATTTTTTCCTCGCTCACCTCCTTATCCTATATAGATGTAAAGAACCTGTACCCTCACCATATCAGTGAGAACTCCGATGGTAGGAAGTTCATCCGTAAGGAAAGAGAGAAGACTGGCGTGGAGTTCTTCGTGCCACTCCATCCGATAGCCGAGAAGATTCTTTCGCTCTACAATACCACGGACGACAGCAAGCCTGTTTTTCCACTGGGTGAGAAGAAAGACATCTATCTTGATGTGCATACCCTTGGAATGGTGCTTGGCATAAGTAATAAGTTGGGATTCCACGCCAGCCGCCATACATTCGGAGTCTTGATGCTCAACGAGGACATTCCCATCGGCAGCATAGCCAAGATGATGGGACACGCAGACATCACAAGCACACAGGTCTATGCGCAGGTGACACACGCAGACATTACAAGCACACAGGTCTATGCGCAGGTGACGGAGCAGAAGATTTCAAATGACATGGATAAGCTTATTGCCAAGCGGGAAAGGAACAGATTATCGAACGAAAAAACTATTGGAAAATGAACAGAGGAGTTATAACTATCAGCGAGAGCGGAACGGTATCCATGCCGACCGATACTGTATGGATGACCATGCAGGAGATTGCCGACATGTATAATGTGTTCGGCTGCTATGTGCGCAAGGCTGTCAAGGCTATATTCAAGGA
>NZ_QSQJ01000104.1:0-1492 GCF_003436715.1 Prevotella sp. TF12-30
GTCAGCAGTGATTTGACTTACGACTATTATAATGTTAGGGAGAAAAGAACTTATTGGAGTAATTCTAACTTGAGTGAAACCCCAACGTTGGGTAATAAAAATTATGTGTTTTATGATCTGAGTATAAGTAGGTCATTATCCAAACACTTCGATTTTTATGCAGACTATAATTTTGCGTGGAGAAAATATAATGATACGGATAGGAATACTGACGAGTTAAGCTATTGGTCTAAGAATATTCGCCATTTTATGTTAGCGATGCTTACTTGGCATCCAGTGGGTAGCTTTTATGTTAGCGGTGGTGCTCTTTGGCTTGGTAATTCTGATGATAATAACGTCGGACATATAGCTAACTATTCCTGGAGTCCTATGGGACGTTTGTTCTACAAGCCTTGGCGTATCGTAACTATCAGAAGTAATTTCCACATTTCAGCTATGTATCCTAATTTGGATCAATTATCTGCTACGGAATACCAAATAGATTCAAAGATGATTCATGGTGGAAATCCACTGTTGAAATCTTCAAGATTGATTTACTTGGATGCGACCATGAGTATAGATAAACTGTTTAACATAATATTTGTAAACTTTTATAATAAAGACATGAATGAGTCGCTTTATTATTCATTGTTACCAACAGGTATGGTGAAAGAAAGTTATAAAAATGCAGATTGGCATCGAATGATGTTCATATTGTCAGGGGATTACAAACTTTTCAAAGATTGTAATCTTGGTGTAAACCTTTCTTATTTCCATGATGTTGCATCTGTAGAGGAAGGTATCAAGAGAAAAGGTGATATTTGGAAGATGTATATGCAAGCCAGGTATAAAATTAGCCCTTTGAAATTGAATGTGCAAGCATCTTACGATTTGAATTATGCTACAACTCCTACTTTGCAAGGTAAATATACGAAGCATCTAGGATATGCTAAAATAGTATTGAATAGATTGTTTTCAAATGGTAAACTTGAGGGGACTCTGACCGCTACGATGCCTGCCAATATTGGAAAGCGGAAGTTTGGATATGAATATCATTTGCCCTATTTTACAACTGTGACAAATTCTTCTAGAAATAGTACTTACGGTCCATACGTGGTATTGGGAATTAAGATGTTCTTGCATGGTGGTAAGCAAGTGAGAATGAGACAAAATTCTTTCAATGTTGATGCAGAAAAATAATAAGACAATGGATATTGATGCAAAATTAAAGGCAGTAGCCCTCAGTGATAAAAAGTTGGGGCTACTGCAAGGCAAGTTGGGAGCGAGCATTTACTTCTTTATGATGAGCAATCATAATGATAAAACTCTTCTCTTCTGAGTCTATGTTTCTATGTATATATTCTGTCATAATCGTAACTGTTTGAATAACAGGCGCAAATATAGCGAAAATACTCAAATCCGAGAAATAATCGGCGTTAAAATACTCAAATCCGAGAAATAATACGACCTGCACGGTTGAAATTACCCAATACGCCCTGAAAGGGCAGAAGCT
>NZ_QSQJ01000105.1:0-1444 GCF_003436715.1 Prevotella sp. TF12-30
AGGAGCGGATGGCAATTGGTTTGTTGTGCCCACCGATTGCTTGTTCACGGCCATCGGTCATGTTTTAAACGATGGTCAAAGCGGCACCATTACTGCCCATCTTTTTCCCGATATTCTTCCCAACAAACCAGGCGTCTATCGCTTCTTCTACGAAGATAACATAGATGGCAATAAGGTGCTGCTTATGGCAACCTTTGAGTTGAGAGAAACAAAATCGGAGAATTGCCGTTTTTATGGTGTAACTTTGTGAGGTAAATTAAGAAATAACAATGAAAATAACGATAATCAATAAAATCCTATTATGTTTTATCTGTAGCATTGTTCCTTACATATCAATTAAGGGACAATGCTTAGATTCACTAAAAAGTGTGTGCTTACCTGATAGTATAGCGGAACAAATAGAAAATAACTATGAAGATAAATATACAAATGCAAGTAAAAATGTTGTAAACCTCATCTCTCCTAATAATTATAATTTTGTGGATGGAATATATGCTTTCAAAGGCCTGGGACCACATTTTCCAAGACAAATTTTTGTCTATAAGAGAGAGAAAATTTTCATCTTTAATAGCCGAGGGGACTATAATCCAGAAGGTGTTATTATGGAATTCTGCTCTTGTATTAAAAAGTTAAATTTAACACACAAGGAAATTGTAGATTATCTTAATGTAATATGCTTATATTTACAGGAAGAAGAGGAAGCTGATTATGGAGATACGATAAAATAACTTAAGGAAAATTCCGTGGAACGAATTGCGTTTCCACGGAATTTTTGTACAGCACAGAAAGGATGGCTTTTTCAAGTTTGCTTGTGTCAACACTTGCAGGGCTAAGAACTGTTTCCGCTCCTGCGTTCTTTGGTGAAGCAGAAAGTTCATCGACTTTCTGCTCCAATCTCTCAACTGTGCCGTAGATGGCTTCCAATATTTCTTCTTTCATATTTCTGATGTTGTTTGGTTTGTAACTTGCATCAAAGGCTAAAGCCTCTTCTGCGTTTCTTCTTTTTCTTCTTGGCTGATTCATCCTCTGGGAATGACTCAAAGGTCTGAGCATTAGCTGGAGCAAAAAGTCCAATGGAAGAAATGCCGTACCAAAGGTCTTGGCTGCTATCCGACATGGATGGCTCATCGTTGCTCTTGTGATGGCCTTGCTCGTATTGCAGAGTAGAGTTGTCTCTTGATGAAACGTGTTTCTCCATTCCCTCAAATCTCGCATTCAGTTTGCCAAAGCTATAGTCTCGGCTAATCTGTGTCCCCTTGAAACTATATCCATCCTTGCAGAAACGGATACCTTGCACCTTGGTTCTCTCCTTGTCCTTATAGACTAACTCCAAGTGAACACCTCGCTTTGCAAGTTCATTCTTGAACTTATGCCAATTTTCTACGACTTTCAAGGCATCCTTGACAGCATTGTGAATCTCATATTTGGCTCGCTCAGCATTGCG
>NZ_QSQJ01000106.1:0-984 GCF_003436715.1 Prevotella sp. TF12-30
TGGATTTTCGGATTAAAAGCCCTGCCGGCTTTCACAAGCAGGCAGGGATCATTATAAGTAAAAGATGTAAATAGATGTACCACTGTACAACCTACTTATTAAAACTATAAAATTAATCTTGCAGATTCTACACACATTAATCTGCTACCTTGAATATGAAGGAGGCATATTCACATATACCCGCAATCAATAGACTCTAATTCTTGCGATTATTTACCACAGGCTATCTCTAGCCTACCTATTATATATCGAACTGTCTTTTTAGAAAACGCCCCGGCGGCGACATAACTTCCGCCGAGGCGCGGCATTTTCATGCGCATTCTATGAAATGAATTTCTTCCGTTCCAGACTGTCCTCCGTTAGGCGTCCCGACGGATTTGCAATCCGTCGTAAAAAAGGTTCGACCTATTATGCCAGGGGATTTGTAATCCCCTATCCCATCGATATGCTGGCAACAGCCTGGTTGCTGGGGATTGCAAATCCCCAGAGCATAAAGAGGTTAGGTCATTTTTTGACGGCGGATTGCAAATCCGCCGGGACGCCTAACGGAGGAAAGGACATATCCGGCGCTACGCAAAACGCCCCGGCGGCGACATAACTTCCGCCGAGGCGCGGCATTTTCATGCGCATTCTATGAAATGAATTTCTTCCGTTCTTACCCTGAGGGCGGATCTGGTGCCCTCGGGATATGCATTTATTACGTGCTAAGCTATATTTCGTTTTCGGCGGAGGGTGCATAGGGCTGTCTTCCGCTAGGCGTCCCACCCCGTTAGGCGTCCCGACGGATATGTTATCCGTCGTAAAAAAGGTTCGACCTATTAAGCAGCGGGATTTGTAATCCCCCTATTCCATCGATATGCCGGCTACAGCCTGATTGCTGGGGATAACATATCCCCAGAGCATAAAGTGGTTAGGTCAGTTTTTGACGGCGGATTGCAAATCCGCCGGAACGCCTAACGGCTCTTTAATCCACAATACTGAATG
>NZ_QSQJ01000106.1:994-1411 GCF_003436715.1 Prevotella sp. TF12-30
ACGCCTAACGGCTCTTTAATCCACAATACTGAATGTACCTACAGGAATCTCCTGGGCAGAAGCTACCGAGAGATAGATAATGCCATATTCGCCCGGACCCAACTCAGAGGCTGGGATGTCGAGGAGATAACTCTGTGCACCATACTTATGTCCTGCAAAGGCGAGGAACCCCTTCTTCTTGGCATCAGAACTGCCCAGGAGCGAAGGCTTCAGAGTAAG
The DNA here is from genome assembly GCF_003436715.1 of Prevotella sp. TF12-30. Taxonomy (NCBI): domain Bacteria; kingdom Pseudomonadati; phylum Bacteroidota; class Bacteroidia; order Bacteroidales; family Prevotellaceae; genus Prevotella; species Prevotella sp. TF12-30. Next base: position 1,214 of record NZ_QSQJ01000106.1, read on the forward strand.
CCACTGGATCCTTCTGTCCTTCTTGGATGCCTTGAATCGCACGATACGGTAGATACCCATCGGATCCACCTCGTTCTTCTCAGCCTTGATCAGCAGACGGATTCCATTACCGGCATTCTTTACCAGATAAGCTGAAGTGCCGCCCTGGAAGGCGATATCCATTCCTTCTACGCCAGCAAGATTATCTACGGCATCGGC
>NZ_QSQJ01000107.1:0-1369 GCF_003436715.1 Prevotella sp. TF12-30
ATTCTTATGTAATCGATTGAAAATGAGAGAGTTAATTAACGTAATATAACTAATAAAATTTGGTTAAGTGGCTGATTATCAGTAACTTTATAGTTCTCTAAGCTCAAAGTTATATGACATCAGAACCACTCAACCAATATACGGAAATATGCAGAGATGCTATCAAAAGTTCATCTGCAAAGTTAAGCAAAACTTTCGAGAGTCTACTCTTGGAAATACTTTTATTGTACATGACGATACAAAGAAAGATAAATTTCACTCAAATGGAGCGTTACGGCACCCATTGTGAGCAGACCTACAGAACGAACTTCAACCGTGGTCGTGCTAAATGCATAGACTGGGTGAAGTTCAACCTTGCCCTATGCCGACGTTACTTGAATATGGATGGTCTATTGGCTATAGCCATCGATCCGAGCTACATCAGCAAGTCGGGTAAGAAGACTCCGCATATCGGTACTTTCTGGTCCGGTTGTGCAAGTTCCATGAAGCATGGGCTTGAAATCATGGGGCTTGCACTTGTCGATGTCCATGCCAACAGTTGCATGATGCTGCGCGCCCATCAGACTCCATCTACTGGAGAATTGAAAATGCGTAACATGACTCTCGTGCAACATTACATAGCGGTCATCAAGCGTTATAAGAAGGATTTGTTGAAGGTCACCGATATTGTTGTCGCTGACGCTTTCTTCTCTATCCGTCCGTTTGTGGACGGAATCAAAGAGTGCGGTTTCCATCTTGTCAGCCGCTTCAGGGATACTGCGAGCCTATATTATGTGTATACGGGACCTCGTTCCAATAAGCCTGGACGTCCCAAGACACTTGACGGAAAAATCAACTACAAGAAACTTGACCTCACACGTATGGCAGAGTTGCATATTGAAGGACTTGAAGGCACAGCCTACACACTCATAGCCTATTCAAAGGCATTGAAGCAGAAAGTGCGCCTTGTCATTTGGGTTATGCCGAACGGAAAACACAAGCTTTTCTTCTCAACAAAGACATCCATGTCGGGTGAGGAAGTGTTGCGCACATACCGCTCAAGATTCCAAATAGAGTTTTGTTTTCGCGATGCAAAGCAATATACTGGTCTTACGCATTGCCAAGCAAGACACAAGAACCAGTTGGACTTTTCCTATAATGCATCATTCGCATCACAGAATGTTGCGAAAGTGATGATGAAGGAAAATGAATTGCCGTATTCCATGGCTTCTTTCAAGGAGATTATGGCAAGCACATACATCGCTAAATTAATTTTCAACAAGTGTCGGAGAATACCGAACCGAAAGTTAATTAGTCATACTATCAAAGAACTCTTTGGCTGGCAACGTAAAGCTGCTTAGCCATTATCTCAAATTTTAACGAACTATTG
>NZ_QSQJ01000108.1:0-1368 GCF_003436715.1 Prevotella sp. TF12-30
GAGAGTGTAAACTAAACTGTGTCAAGCTACAATAAAAAGTAGTTTAACACAGTTTTTATATTATGGACAACTTAGAAATTGATTACAAGAAAGCAGCTCAGCAGTTGCGTAGTGGTGAAGCCTTATTTGGCAAGGACGGAGCATTAGCTCCATTGTTAGAGCGTATTCTCAACTCAGCTCTCGAAGGTGAGATGGACGCTCATTTAAGTGAAGAGGAACGCTCTTCCGGCAACCGTCGTAATGGTAAGATGAGTAAGAAGGTTCAAACAAAATATGGTGAGGTCACTATAGAGACTCCTCGTGACCGAGACGGAACTTTCCAACCTGAGACCGTAAAGAAGCGTGAGACTATTCTTGCCAATGGCATGGCAGACCAGATTATTGAGATGTACGCCATGGGCACCAGCACACGTGACATCAGCAGCTACTTTGAGCGTGAGTTCAACACAACTCTATCAGCCGATACTATCAGCTCTATAACAGACCGTGTATTACCCGAAATCACCGCCTGGAAGTCTCGCATGCTCGATTCTGTATATGCCATTTGCTGGCTTGATGCTATCCATTATAAGGTAAAGGATGAGAATGGCAGAGCTGTCACACGAGCCATTTACAACATTCTTGGTATCAACAAGGAAGGCCAAAAAGAACTGTTAGGTATGTATGTGTCTAAGAGTGAAGGAGCTAACTTCTGGCTAGAAGTTCTTACGGATCTTCAGAACCGTGGTGTTCGAGACATCTTGATTTGTTGTATTGATGGTCTCAAAGGCTTCCCAGATGCCATCCAAAGCGTATTTCCTGAGAGTTCTGTGCAGCTCTGTATTGTCCATCAGATACGCAATTCTATCAAGTATGTTGGCAGTAAGCATCAAAAGGAGTTTATCAAGGATTTAAGAACAGTATATGGTGCAGTAAACAAAGACTCCGCTGCTGCTAATTTAGACCTGTTAGAGTCTAAGTGGGGAGAGATGTACCCAATTGTCATCAAGTCATGGCGTGACAATTGGGAACGTCTGACAGAGTATTTCCAATATACTCCAGCCATCCGTAAACTCATTTATACGACCAATACGGTTGAGGGGTATCACAGACAGGTAAGAAAGGTCACAAAGACTAAAGGGGTCTTTCCTACGGATAATTCTTTGGAGAAGCTTGTGTACTTAGCTTACCGCAACATCCGTAAGAAATGGACTATGCCACTGGCAAATTGGGGACAAATTTCTCAACAATTGGCAATAAAATTTGGAGATAGATTTAAAATTATGTAACTTTGCAGCCGAAAAGGCTTCCCTGCTGGGGGCATGCCCCCAGCAGGGAGTGGGAATGAAAGTTAAGAACAAGCCTTGACACAGTTTAAATTACACCCCC
>NZ_QSQJ01000109.1:0-1365 GCF_003436715.1 Prevotella sp. TF12-30
GCCGTATCAATGGAGTTCTTGATATCCCGGTATGCCATCTTGCTTGCTTCATACTCCCTCATCTCCTGAGGAGTGAACTTGGCAATCTCGGCTTCTTCAAAGAGGCGGTCGAAAACCTTGTCGCACAACTCCTTCGGGCGCTGGGTAAGCTTATAGAGATTCTTCAGCGCATAAAGCCACTTCTCGTAGAGTGTATCCAGTTCTCCTAGTGTCTTATTGAATTTAGCAATCTCTACATAGATAAACTCCAGCTTGTCGTAGAAAATCTTGTGGGTGGCGGTATCGCACAACTGTACATGATGGCGGATCTTCTCCTTGTCGAAGGCATCCTCATTCATGTTGAAGTTGAGCAGCGCAACAGTATAGACATGATTGAGCTTGAAATCCCAGTCGCTCCCCTTTGGTGCCTGCTCGCGAATCGGGAAAGTGGAGTAGAAGAGAGAGCGGTCCTTGAAATAAGTCTGGTAAGCATTCTGCATTTCCACGATGAACTTCTCGCCGTTTTCGCCTTCGCAATATACGTCGAAGATGGCCTTGCGGTCGGTATATACATCTCCCACGTGCTCCGGGTTCAGATACGACACATCCTTCACAACCTGTCTGCCATTAAACAAGCTGTTGAGGAAGCAAATGAGCAAATCCTTGTTCATTGCCGTTCCGAATATTCGCTTGAAGCCGAAGTCGGTCAGCAAGCTGATGTATCTTTCTTCTACCTGTTTCATACGCCATTCATTTAATTCTACATCTAGTTTCACTGCAAAATTACGCTTTTTTCCTGAAACGACCAAATAAAAAGTAGGAAAACTTTCGTAGCGCCGGATATCCCTTTCCTCCGTTAGGCGTCCAGGCGGATTTGCAATCCGCCGTCAAACAATGACCTAACCTCTTTATGCTCTAGGGATATGCTATCCCCAGCACCCAGGCATTAGCCAGCATATTGATGGGATAGGGGGATTACAAATTTGTGGATTAAAGAAAACAAGATAGCTATTGATTGAATACGAACGATATGATTCTAAAAAGACTGTTCCCCGTAGCGCCGAATATGCCCATCCCCCGTTAGGCGTCCCGGCGGATATGTTATCCGCCGTCAAAAAATGACCTAACCACTTTATGCTCTGGGGATTTGCAACCAGTAGCGCCGGATATTCCGCTGCGCCGGATATGCCCATTCTCCGTTAGGCGTCCCGGCGGATTTGCAATCCGCCGTCAAACAATGACCTAACCTCTTTATGCTCTGGGGATATGTTATCCCCAACCCCCAGGCAGCGGCCAGCATATCGATGGAATAGGGGGATTGCAAATCCCCCGGCTTAATAGGTCGAACCTTTTTTTACGACGGATAACATATCCGTCGGGACGCCT
>NZ_QSQJ01000011.1:0-77876 GCF_003436715.1 Prevotella sp. TF12-30
TAAATAATGTCTGCCGATGGGTGATGTCTTGAGCCACTTCGCAAATCCAAATTTATTATCTCACAAGCGATATTGCTTTGTGTTGTAGAGATTTTAGTTTCTCTATCAGATACTATAAACATATATGCAGTAAAAAGTCCGACAGCTATGTTTATCATAGCCACAACTATTTTTCTTCCCATAGCTTTCCTTATTTGTCCTTGCGGATTTATAAATTATTGCATTGTTCCATGAGAATTTTATCTATCATAGAACATTTCTTGAAAAAGGGATATGTATGATAAAAGTCCTTCGGGTCAATGGAGTCAGAATCTTGCTCCATCATCCATGCCGAAACGATTAAGACCATCATTTCGTAGTTCGCCTTTTCTTTCTGCCGTGGAGACAATCGTTTCAATGCTTTCCGAAGCCCTTCTATCTTTTGGGGATATTTCCGCAACATTCGGCTTAATCCTTCAGAAAGGGTCTCGTCATACGTCTCATCGGTATGCGACAAGCAATGCCTTATCACCAATATGTAGTCCTGCTCTTCGGAATGTTCTTGGGCAAAGAAATCACCATCTATGATTCGGCTGAGAAATAGGCTGTCGGTATTCGTTTCTTTCTTGCCTTTCAATTCTATCCTTCTTATGCTTTTGTCACAGAAAAGGACTCCATCAGTAGAAGCGTTTAGTGGATAGATATAACATTTTTCTCGCCCTCTTTTAAACAAGTATTTTATATCATAGAAGATTTCGCCAGTCACAGTTAGCGTATCAGCCTCTAATGAAGCAAAGTAAAATTCTTCGATTTTATTTTTGCCAAGTGCTTTGTTACTTTTGGAGATTTCCAATGTGCCAGTGGTGTCATTATCAAATGTAAGTTTTACAGATATTGTTGTGTCAGAAAGTTTCACATCTCCGACATAACAACATATACCTTTTCCAAAAGTAGCTGATTGACATCCCATACTGCATAGAAACAGTATGGTGATGCTTGTCAAAATGATAGCTTTTCTTCTTCCCATAATCACTTTAAACATTACGTTCTTTTTCATTCGTAATAAGTTCTTTCATATCCACAGACAGTAATTGTGCAATTTCAAGAAGTGTGGTAAGGTTAGGTTGAGAGCGGTTGCATACGTAAGCATTGACCGTACTGAAACTTCTTCCCAACTTCTTTGCAAGCCATGTTTGGCTTATCCCTTTGTCCTCTAAGACTGCTCTTATGCGATTTAACTTCATCTTTTTATCGTTTTTATGCTACAAAAATAACGTTTTATTTTGATAATCCATCCAAATCCCTTGAATATCTGCTGTATTCCGTCGTAATTTAGACAAAATAGAAATATAATCTGCAAAAATGGAACTAAGCAATTGATTTCCCAATATGGGAAGATACATATATGCGTTTATGAATATGTTCTTTTTGCCATACTCTTAAAATGACATATAAAGTATTTACAACCGATTATTACTCAATATTTTATAGATAATAAGTCAGAAATATGGTTGTTATTTTTAATTGCACATTCTAAAAGGTGAAGATTTAACGCTTTTATTGATTATTAACTCAAAAAGGACATCAACTTGGGTCGTTTCTTCTCTTTTCCTTGCTATTCGTTTCCGATATTCCACTTTTGTTTTGGTCTATCTCATATGTACTGCAAAGGTATTGATTTTTGTTTGATATTGCTCCTTGCTTGCTCCTTGTCGTAGATTAATTTTCACACAGGAATTTTTGTTCTCTTTCTATAGGGGCTTGAAACAATCCATTTATTGGAAACAATTAAAGACGGAGCTGGTTTGCCCCAGTGCTTTTTAAGAAACAGGGCAATTATTTTATCTCCACAAAGGCTCTTGTTCCCAATTATGAGGAAAGCCTAATAAACGAGTTCTTACTGATGGGTATTTCGATAAAAGCTGCTTGAAATCTGCAACAAAAGTGTTGCCCATAGAAATGGAGTTAAGCCAATACACCACATAGCAGAGTTGCGGATAAAGTGTTTGTTCACGGAACGAGAAATCCGTAATCCATGTGTTTGGCATACGCATAGGCATCATTGGCTTGACAGGAAAGACCCGATTTGACAGTCTTGAATGATGGGCGCAGCAATTACGAAGTACGGGTCTGGGTACGGATTAAAAGGCTAAGTGATTATTTCCAGTCATTTAGCCTTTTTAATTATCTAATTTTTCCCCACATTTTCCCCACAGCTGTCTATTTATATATTTTAGAAACATATTTTTCCGTAAAGTTATGTACCTTTGTCGGCAAATAAAGATATTCTCGTCAAACAAATATAAGAGGAGTTCTATAAATTAAAATATTGTAGTACAGTTGTTTATATGGTTCCAAGAGCGTAAATTTGCAGAAAATAAGAATTTTATAATGAACAAGTTATCCCGATACCGTAAGCTTCGTTATAATCAACTATTTGAGTCAGAGAATCGTGAATTGCGTTTGAATGAAATGGGCAATCCTCTTGAAGTGTTGTCTCAGTATGTTGATTTTGAGATCTTTCGTCCTACTCTTGAATCAGCCCTTTTTACCGGAGAGCGCAAAAGTAATGCCGGTCGTCCGCCGATAGACTGTGTGCTGATGTTCAAGGTCTTGTTTCTTCAGCGTTATTATGGTTTGAGTGACCATCAGATAGAGTATCAGATAGTTGACCGTACGAGTTTCCGCAAGTTTCTTGGTATTGAATGTGTTGACGATGTTCCTGACGAGAAGACGGTGTGGAAGTATCGCGAACTCCTGACAAATACAGGCGTTTATGACAAGCTTTTTTCGGAATTTCATAGTTTCATGGAAAGTAAGGGTCTGCAATTCAATGAGGGTCGCATCATTGATGCCAGTTTTGTTATTGCCCCTCGCCAACGTAACACCCGTGATGAAAATGAGCAGATAAAACAGGGAGCGGGTGATAAGTTGTGGAATGACAATCCCCACAAGAAGTGCCACAAGGATGTAGATGCCCGCTGGACAAAGAAGCGTGATGAGACTTTTTACGGCTACAAGCAGCATACTAAAGTTGAGAAACGCAATAAGATCATACTTTCTTATGATACCACGTCGGCAGAAGTGCATGATTCCAAAGGCTTTGAAGGACTGCTGGATGAAAAAGACGAAGGCAAGGACTTGTATTTGGACGCCGGTTATGTCGGACAAGAGGAGATTGTAAAACAGCATAAGATGAATCCGATAATTTGCGAAAAGGGCTACCGTAACCGTCCGCTTACCAAGGAGCAGAAATCAGACAATAGGAAAAAATCCAAGACACGTTGCCTTGTCGAGCATGTATTCGGGTTTGAGGAACAAACCATGCGTGGACTTGTGGTGCGTACAGTAGGGCTTATTCGTGCTAAAGCCAATGTAGCATTCACCAGTCTTGTGTATAACATCAGTCGTTACACGCAAATAATCAGGCTGAAACCTGAGTTGTTGGGGTGAATTATGCCTGCACATCCAATTTTTACAACAAACACAAGTTAATTATTGTAAAAATCGGGGGGGGGGTAGAAAATATTCGCTAAATTTGCAAGACTAAAACTCACAAATTGGGCAGTTAAAGAGTTCTGCTGTCTGATACAAGAGGATAAATTGAATTGATAGAACTCACCATAAATAATATAAACATGGAAAAAAACAGAAAAAAACAAATCGTAGTTTTGAGTATAGCTTTAGTTTGCATTTTCATCTTGGTATTTTCATTGTTCCATAAATCAGCGACAAAAGATAGCGCAAATCCTCCTTTAACAAATGTTTTGACTGATAGCATTTCTCAAATTGTCTCAGCTTGTCCTGGCGAAATTGGTGTGGCGGTTATTGTTAATAACAGAGATACGGTTAAGGTCAATAATAAGAGTGTTTATCCTATGATGAGTGTGTTTAAGGTTCATCAGGCATTAGCTCTTTGTAATGACTTTGACAATAAAGGAATTTCACTTGATACCTTAGTAAATATAAATAGGGATAAACTTGACCCAAAGACTTGGAGTCCTATGCTGAAAGATTATTCAGGGCCAGTCATATCATTGACAGTGAGAGATTTGCTGCGTTATACTCTTACTCAGAGTGACAACAATGCAAGCAACCTTATGTTTAAGGATATGGTTAATGTCGCTCAAACAGATAGTTTTATAGCCACACTCATTCCTCGTTCAAGTTTTCAGATAGCTTATACGGAAGAGGAAATGTCGGCTGACCATAACAAGGCTTACTCTAACTATACATCTCCTCTTGGTGCTGCAATGTTGATGAATCGTTTGTTTACTGAAGGTCTTATCGATGATGAGAAACAAAGTTTCATTAAGAATACGTTAAAAGAATGCAAAACAGGTGTAGATAGGATAGCAGCTCCACTTCTTGATAAAGAAGGGGTTGTTATAGCGCATAAGACAGGTTCAGGTGATGTTAATGAAAATGGTGTTCTTGCAGCTCACAATGATGTTGCCTATATATGTCTGCCTAATAATATCAGTTATACCTTAGCGGTATTTGTTAAGGATTTCAAGGGAAATGAATCACAAGCGTCACAATATGTTGCGCATATATCAGCTGTAGTATATTCTTTATTAATGCAAACTTCAGTAAAATCTTAAACTGCACTTGCTTTGATAATTAATGATAAACAATCTAAAAGCACTCTAATCGTTATCGGAGTGCTTTTAGATTACTAATCAAATTGCTTCTATTATAATTTGAATCCTCTACTTTTTCTTTCTTCCTGTTGCGGCACTCTTGCTCCATATCTAAGCCTGTGCCATTGCTCCCTGAACCAGTCGGCAATCGGCTTCCTGTTTATTGTCAGGTTCAGCCTGCTTTCATCGTCAGGGTCATTTTCCACCCTTAAAATATCATCCTTTATATCAAAGTTCCGCCTGTGTTGCTCGGAATAGATTTTACCGCTACATTTCAGGGCTTCTTTTTTGACTATAAGACTTTCAGTCATTTCTTTAGAGAATCCCAGCATGGCACAAAACTTTTCCATGCGCAGCATTTCCCTGAACATCGGAAACCACCTGAAAGCCTTGTCTATGATTCTGGCGAGCCGTGACAGTTCTTTTTCTTTCATGTCAAGTTCCTGCCTGTGCATTTCTCTGAGATTGTGGATTTGCGTATCATGCTGTTTCTGCATCTGCTGTACTTGGCTCTGCAATTTTTCAATATTGGTGTTCCGTTTTGAAACCTCGTCTTGCAGTTTTTCGTTGGCACGTTCCAGTTCTTTCAGTTTTCCACTCCCGAAAAGAGAAGCAACTCCACTAGTTATGGCTGTCGCTGCCGTGGTGGCTGTCTTCTTTAACTTGTCAGTGCGTATTTCTGATTTCACCTGTTTCAGTTCCTGCTCGGCAAGATTTATCTGTTCTTCTTTGTGCCGTTTGGCTGCATCCATGCGTTGCAGTTCAGCTTTCTGCTTCTCAATGATAAAGTCGTTCCGTTCCAGATGCTCCTTACCAGTGACAGCCTTTGACTGCCCGCGTTCCATCAGCAGGATGTCGGATGCAAGGGTCTGCATCTGCATCATGTCATCGTCATTGAGCTTTCGGCTCTTTCCTGTTTCGTGGTTCATCCAGTCGAAAACGATATGGGCATGATAGTTCGGCTTGAACCATCTGTCCCCGACTTTGAAGCTTTCCCTGTCTTCCGCTTCCGGCTGACCGTTCAGCCAATGCCCTTCATCCTTGTGCAGGAAGATTTGCAGCGGTGTGATTCCCCAGCGTCTTTGACACTCCTCACCGAATTTACGCACGTCTGCCAGTGTGGTGTCCGACCTGACAAGCAGCACTCCTTCACGTATGGGGGAGCATCCCGCAATCTTGACTATTTTACCGTTCTTGCCTTTGCGTTCACGCTCCTTTTCCTGCATGGCACGTCCGGTCTTTTCCTTTACCATCTGTCTGATATTGTCATAATGCATCCGCAAATCCGGACTGCCGAAGTCGGGATTTATCCACTGTTCGTTATCGGTGGATAGTTCAGGAACGACATAGATTCTGGACTCTCCGATGTGGCGCATGTATTCGGCAGTCCTCCTGTTGTGAGCCTCGCTCGATGCGATGTTGCAGGGCTTGATATGTATGCTTGATTTTGTTGCCATAGATACTTGTTTTTTGGTTTGTACTTTATTGTTTGCTTTTCCGCTGTCCGTAAACGCATGGGGTTCTTAGGGGTGCAACCCATAAGCGGAGATTGCAAAGAGAGGGTCACTCTTTGCTCTGGGTTCTCAGGGGAGAAACGCCCTGAGTGGGTCATTAGGGTAAAACCCTAATCCCCTCGGGAGAGCCCACAACTACGTAAGCGGAGCGTGTAGTTATAGTGGGCTATATCAATGGCAAGCCATTGTCTGCAAACTCCAGCCTACGGCTTCCGCTCTCCTCCGTCAGGGAGGTTTTTCATCATCGTTGCCGATTGGAGATGCACCGACCAGCACAAGGTCTAAATCGTCTATCAGTTTTTGCAGGACGGGATTCTTCTCTATCATCCGCTGGAGGATTCTCTCAGCCTCGACCAAGTGGTTGGCTGTACTCATCACCTTGCCCTCCCGTATCTGAAAGATAATCCAATCGGCTATGTCGATATGGGCTTCTTTTTGTTTCGGGGTGGCATTCCTTTCGATGATGTCCGAAACCACCACCTTACAAAAGTACATGCTCTCGGCTCGCTGTTTCCACTCGGCATAAGCATCGGCATCGGGAAAGAGAAGCACGGTTCGCCCTGACAGTACACGGAGTTTCTCTTCTCTCATCTGACTCTTACCACCCGTAGCCAGCCATACATAATCGGGGAAGATAGCAGAACCGATAACGGCACTCTTCTCGGATTCCACCAAGACCACCACCTTGTCGGGATGCGTTTTCAACAAGTGTTCCCCGAAAAGGCATTGGGATAGTTGCCAATCCTCTGCCAACACACGCTGCTTTTTCAATATGCTGTGTATCCAGTTCACTGCCGATGTCTGTCCTCCCTTGATACGGTGTCCGTCTTCGGGATTGTACTGCATCACCTTTCCCGTGCGTACCTTGCCCGTCCTGTCTATCTGCCAAAAGATAACAGAGCCGTCACGGGTAGCCCCCAAACGGTATTCCTCCAACAACCGCTTCAACACCTCTTTCGCCTTGTCGCCATAGTAGGAAGTAAGGAGTGTGAAGAGGAAACGGAAGAAATTGCTACGCTCGCTTTGCGACTTCTCCACATAGTGAGGGGGAATATAGCCGATGGCTGTCGGCTTACTTTGCTGCTTCACTTTCTTCTGCTCTGCTCTTTGCCTGTCAAAAGAGAAATCATTGGTAGTTCTGTGTTCAGGATGCTCTTGAAAATACTCTTTCGGAGTGTAGTGATACCCACAACCGCTTTCGTGGTTACATCTGCCGACCGATGGATGCAACGGCACATTATTTTCGTCCACGTAATAGACGAAAGAATGCCTGTCTCCGCATTTGGGGCAGGTATGCCGTGTTGCCGTTCCTTTATACTTCTGTAATGAATAATTGCCCATAGCTTAGTCCGTTTTTGATGGTTGATTGTCGGCTGTCCCATCCTGTCCCATTGTCCCACACTCTAAGGGTTGGGACAGTGGGACACTTGGGACACCTGCGTTTTTACTCTCTTTGCTGCGCTGGATGATACGGTTTACGGTGGACTTGCCACAATTCACCTGTGAGGCTATCTCCCTGACGGACTTGCCCGATTGGGAGAGTTGCAGAATTTGGCAATCCCTTTGGCTTGATTCATTGTCGCCCAATTTTTTCAAGTGTTCCTTTTCCGTGGAATAGCCCCTGAACACGAACTGCAAGAAAGCATCCACCTTGTCAATCTCGTAAACGATTACATTATCCGCATCATGAGAGAACGTGCCATAGCGCACTTTAAGCTGCTTCACATAGCGAAGCCCTCCGTCTTGGGCACTTTTTCCAATGGTGAACACGCTGTCAAAGAAATTGTAGAGCCGTTTGCTTCCGGCAAGGTCGTTGGATGTGATGGGACAATCCAAAGAGCGTTTGGGCGTATGTGCTAGGACAAGGATAGAGAGCGCATATCTCTTTTTGAGATTGTTCAGCTGAATCATCAGCCGTCCTGCGGCATCGCCTTTCTCCATGGCGCAACACAGGTAGGTAAGATTGTCAATGATGAAAATCTTGCAGTCGGTCTGCACAGCCATCTGTTCAATGCCGCCTATGATAGCTTCCTCAAAGTTGGCATCCAAAAGCTGGTTGCAGTCAATAGACACCCGATAGAGTTTGTCGGGAAAGGTGTAGAGCTCTCCATGCTCGTTGGTATAGCGGAGCTGGAACTGCTTTTCGGACAGTTCAAAGTCCAGATACAGCACATTGTCGGTTCGGGCGATGCGGTCGGCTATCTGCACGGCAAGGATGGACTTGCCCACGTTGGAATCGGCAAACAAGCAGGAGAGTTCCCCCTCGTACCAAAAGCTGTCCCACAGCGCACGGGGCGTAGGCAATAACGATGCTTCAAGAATGGTTTGGTTTGCCGTCTTGATATTCATCATGCCTACACTGTCGGGCATACCGTTATGCGCTTGGGATGCTTTTGTGAGGTCGCCACGTATCAGGTTGATATAGTTCTTATCCTCTTCCATATCATTCACCAGTTACGTGGGTTGGGCTTGCGACGGTGGGAAGAGGATAAGGACTTGTTCAGTTCCTCGTCTGACAACGGTATGGGATTCTTTCGGGCGGTTTCCAGCCACTTGTCCAGTTCGTCACGGTAAAGGCAATAGCGTTTGCCGGGCTTGGTGGCAGGGATTGTCCCTTCTGACAGTTTCATGTAGAGCGTACCCTTAGGGATACCTAAATACTCTGCTGCCTCGTCCACAGACATGGGCACGTGGGTGTCCACCGTTTTGGCATTGTTCACACTGCGCTGCTCGGCGAGCAGGCTTTTCAGGCTCATCACTTCGTCTCGAAGCTGAGCGACAACCTCGGGGAGGTCGTTGAAGGTAAGAATTGATTTTTCCATTCGCGTACTCGTCTCTTTTGTAAGACTTGGCGCAAAGGACTGAAATGATATATCCGTGAATATCTCCACGACACGTCATTGCAAAATAATTCCCGAATAATTAAGCCCAGCCATAAATGACGGGTAAAATTACTCGGGAAACGATGTAAAACAGGCGGTTATGAGTTACCGGATGGTTGTCGTTGGTGTCGTGATTATCCTAATTCCGCACATAATCCTCGGGATAGTGGAAATCAAGTTTGCCGTTTTCGGGTTCATCAATGGGAATTTCCGTCTTTAACGGCTCTACCTTGAAATTCTTGATGGTTGATAAGTCTGTATCAGCAAACGATTTCGGGAAAAGGGCTTTGATGAACTTGGCACGGTTATCCCCATTGTAGTATCTCTTGTACAGGAAACGCTCAGAGATATTCCATACGAAGTGACGGAGTGGAATGTTGTTGATGTCTTTGGTAAACGGTCTTTGTATGGGCTTCGGGGTATAAGTGTTAAGATTCATCCATTTGTCCACCTCAGTACAGATGTGGTTCACGGTTTCTTGGTCGGCAATGCGAGGCAGGTAATAATGGCAATACTCCATGACCATGCGGATGCGCTCTTCCTTTTCCCGTTGCTCTCTGCTTGCGTAATTGGCACGGTTCTTTTCGTGAAGATCCGGGGCGATAGTAAGCTCTATCGGTTGTGTTTGGATAAGTGTCTCTTCTTTTGTCGGGGATGATTCGGGTACAGGCTCAGGGACTGATGTAGGTCCAGGCACAGATGTGGCTTCTTCAAGTGTATTTTGTGACAGTTCTTCCTGCACCTCTATGGCTTCGGCAATCGTTTCTTTCTTGCCGAACTTGATTTTGTAGATTTCGTATGTATCAAAGATAAGTGTCTGAAAGGAGAGATAGAGCAACCATCCCAACAGGTTACAGCATACGAATACTATCCACCTGACAAAGTTGTCTTGGTTGAAGCTGTCCGCTATTACCAGCGTGGCAATGGAAGATATTAGGACGATGGCGAAGCCGACAAAGCCCAAGATGATGTATTTGTCCTTGATTGATGATTCCATATTTCGTTGAGAGATTGAATGTTCCTGTATTATTTTGTGCAAAGTTAATGCTATTTTTCCCAATTACTGCCCGTTATTTGCGGTTAGAACGGTCTTTTTCAATGTATTTCACGAAATGTCATCATATCATACTCTGTTTCATACTCTGAGGGGCTTATAAATGGTGGCATCAAGCCAAAAACATAGAGGGGCGATTATAGCCTTGTAGCCATAACCGCCCCTCTGAATACCTGTCAATGTGAGACATTTATGCCTCCTTGCGCTTCAAGGTTATCTTGTCCACCACCTGACACATCTGCTGCGCTGCTATCTTGGAATAGATTTGTGTGGTGGTAATGTTCTTATGTCCGAGATAGGCTTGGATGACAGCCATGTCCGTTCCCATTTCCACGTGCAGGCTTCCGAAGCTGTGGCGGGTACAGTGAAAGGTGATTTTCTTGGTTATCCCTGCTGCCGTGAGCCACCGTTGGAGTGGTCCTTGCAGCATCTTGTCCTTGAAATCCTCAAAGATAAGTCCCTCGCCCCGTTCTCCCAGCAGTCCATAGGCTTCATCACTGATGGGGTTATGCACTATTTCTTTGGTTTTCTGCATACGGGTGGTAACGAACATCCTGCCGTTGGTGTATGGTTGTATCTGCTGCCACGTGAGCTGTCTGATGTCGCTCTTTCTCAGTCCCGTAAGACAGGCGAAAAGAAAAGCTTTTTTCAAGACCTCCTCCTCACAGGGTGTTTCGGCAAGCCGTATCAGTTCCTCTTGGCTCAAATGCTCCCTGATGGTGGGAATGCACTCGATGCGGTCTAAGAAGCCGTTTGGGTTCTCCTTTATCTTCCTGTCACGGTAAGCGGTGTGCAGCACGGCACGGAAAGTTGACCAATAGCCTGCTGCGGAGTTGATGTGCAGCTTTTGGTTGGTGTGGATGGATTGGGGTGCATCAAGCAGGTATTCCATGAACTTGCGGCACAAATCCACATCCACCTCCTCAAAGGTGCATTTGCCGTTCACGAACCGCTGGAAATGCTTGTATACGTGCTGCCACTTGATATTCTTGCGGTCAGCCAGTCCTTTGAAATAGGCAAGGAAATCGCCCTTCATCTTGGTCTTGTCAAAAAAGCCGTTGTTTTCATTGAAAATGGCTTCGTAGCGCTGGTTGCGCAGGATGACCGCTTTCTTCATCATGCGTGCGTTGAAGTCCCGTTCCTGCTGGTTTGCAGGTTTGGCGAAGATGTAAATTCCTAAGGCTTCACGTGTAATCACTCTCATGGTGACATTGTCACGGTAGCCGGGATAGTAGTCAAGGCATAGTGAATACTGTGTCCCGTTCTTAATCTTGCGCTTACGCAAGGTAACTGTTTTGCATTTACTCATAATAATTATGTTTTAATTGGTTGTATACATTTTGGAGTTGTATCCATGTTTCCGATGGCAAAGGAACAACGTGAAATATCCGTGAATACCTCCACGATACATCATTTTGAAATAATTTTCGATAATCCCGATTTTTCACGGTTATTTGTTCCTTTCAGCCATGACACGCTCCACATCTGAGCGCAAAAGCAGGTTTTTCACACCCACCTTTATCTTTTCGATGTGCTTCACCTTGACGATATGGCAGATGTTGGCTGACGAAAGACCATAGATTTGCTGCACCTGCTCAACGGTATAGTAGCGTTCATCGTTCACAAGGTCAGTTCTGCGGAGTTCGTTCAAATGTGATTTGGAGTAATAGGTACGCCCGTACTCTCTTTTAGTGGGTATCTTATGGCGATAGGTGTAGGCACGGAGTGCGGTCGGCTTCATGCCGAACAGTTCCTCCACCTCCTCGGTCAGTAGCCAGTCGGTAATTTCGCTAATATCAACTGCCACACCGAAAAACTCGTCAATATGCTTCTTGCTGTAATAGTTCTTTCCTGCGATACGGCAGATGGGGATATGGTTACGCTTGGCGGAAGTGTAAAGCCATGACTGCTTTACCTTAAAAAGGGACATCACCTCCTCGCCCGAATAGAAGTCCAACACTTCTTCGCTTTCCTTTTCCCTTTTTTCTCTTTTGGCAGGTAAGGAAGATGAAGATGATTTCCTTGGTGTGGAGGTGTTGCCGGGCAGGATGCGGTGATAGGGATTGCCCTCCAACATCTGCTCGATGTCGGCTCTGCGGATGAATGCCATGCGGTTGCTGATGCGTGAGGCTTTCAGCTTGCCGATGGCTACAAGTTTGTAAATGTACTGTCGGGAACAGCCCATGAGGATGGCTGCTTTGGAAAAGGTGAGATACTCCTGATGCTGTATCTCCATCAAGGGTTGGGCGACTTTGAAGAGGTTGTTCTTCTGCATCACTCTGGCTCGTTTGGCTTCTGCCTGACAAGCCTCACTGCAATATCTTTGCATACCGCTTCGGGTTACAAAGGACTTGCCGCAAAAACTGCATTTTCTGGTTGCTTTCATACCGTTTTATCGTTTAATGGTTCATTTCTTCAATCCTATATCTCTGAAATGGTAAACGGATGTGAACGGAAGTCAACCATTGTCGCTTTTCTACACAGTGTGACTGTTTCCGCATATCGGGGCGGTTATTGTCGCTTGTCGTAAACGGTTGTAAACCCTTGTCAACTGTCTGCACGGTGTGACAAAAAACAAGCCCCGCAAATTCTCCACGTCAGAAATACGTCTCAAAAATATGTGGAAATTTGGGAAGCGACAAATGGCAACCGAAAAGTGTTAAATTTTAGAATATGCTGGTAATTAAAGATTTACACTCGGATATTTCTGATTAGTTTTGGTTGTTCTATGGTTATAAATACATTACATGAAAATTACTGTTGGTAACTACTCTTTTACCTTTGCAAAGACTAATCTTAATATTTTGTAAAATCACAGCATAAAATGTTGTTTTTCAGAAATTAGATTTAACTTTGCACTCGAAATCAAAGCGTTCTTTGTATATTGCAAAGTTGTGAAAGAAAAAGAATATAGCTCGTTTCTAAATCGTTAGCAGTCACATTCTTTAAAATACTCAACTCGCTGATATTCAATAAATAAAAGAATTTACTGTGACTCGATACATGGAAATAGGTATGGCGAAAGGAATGGCGAAAGAAAAGATAGCCACAGCTCACCGCCTTCTATCAATGGGCCTTTCAGATGAGCAAGTATCAACTGTCACCGAGCTTCCACTGGAGGATATTCAGAAAATGAAGGAATAAGAAGAGATTACTAGGCGGTTCTCGAACATATCGAGAGCCGCCTATTTTTCTTTATCATCATCCCTATATTTTTCCCAAAAACCAGGGGCACTTGCATAAACCAGTGTTTAGGCATAGATGTTAGTAAGTCAAACTCGCTCTAAATAGGACTTCTCTTGAATATCAAGAAGTTGTAAAATTACCTATTCTATATAGATAACGATATGGAAACGAGCGGACTTCTGCTCGTTTCTGTATTTTACAAATGCAAAGAACGCCTTTATTTGGCGTGCAAAGATACGACATTTTTCCAAATTTCGCATAGCTTGCAAGAAGAAAACTATGGAAATTAGAACTTTTTAGGTTAATATTCATGCTTTATATAAAAATCTGAGCAAATATTTGTATAATAATCTATAAAAAATAGAGTACAAGTATGGCTTTACGGTATAAAAACCTTACCTTTGCAGTCGGAAATATTTGCAATGATTCCGACCAAAAATCAAATAGTAAAGCTATGCAAGAAGCTGTAGTAAACAAGATTAAGAGCAAAATCGCACATTGTAAGTTCGGGGAGGTGTTCTTCGTGTCATCCTTTCCGCAGTATGATGTGGAATACGTCACCAAGCTACTGGCGATATTCGAGAAAGAGGGGATTATCTCCCGAATATCAAAAGGTGTGTATGTCAAGGCACGCAAGACTCGCTTTGGCATACTGTACCCTTCTGCTTCTGAATTAGCATCAGAAATAGCCAAGAGAGACAAGGCTGTGATTATTCCTACTGGAGTGACAGCAGCCAACCTGTTGGGCTTCTCTACACAAGTGCCTATGACAACGAGTTTCCTCACGACAGGCTCCAGCAGAAAACTCTCCATGGGAAAACGCATGGTAGTATTGAAACATGGCGCTCCAAGAAACTTTGCTTTTAAAGGTGTCTTGATGCGTGATCTTGTACAGGCACTTCGCTGTATTGGCGAAAACAACATAACGGCTGACGATGAGAAGCAAATTTCCAAGCTGTTGGCGGAAAATCCTGAAGAGGAGACTATAGAGCACGACCTGCTGTTGGCTCCCGTATGGATGAGAAATATTATCAGAAGAAACATAAAAAGCAAGGCATTATGAGCAAATGGATAGATTTTACAATAGATGAGCGCAAGGCAATGATACAGGCTGTCAGCGAGGAAAAGCAGATAGACGAGGCATCTGCCGAAAAGGACTGGTGGGTAACGGCTGTACTCTATGCCATATTCCATACCAGCATAGGCAAGTATCTCTTGTTCAAAGGTGGCACAAGCCTTAGCAAGGGATGGAATATCATCAATCGTTTCAGTGAGGACATTGACCTCGCACTTTCAAGAGATTTCTTCTTGAATGTCAAGAGCCTTGCCTGTGCCAACTGTACTTCGAATACACAAATCCACCATTTGCGAGAAAAGGCACAGGATTATATTCTTGGCGACTTCAAGTCTGAGTTAAAGGAAGAGTTGAAAAGATTGGGACTTCCCGTAACGGTTATTGGAGACAATGACGTATTGGGTGAGAATGGAGAGCCGCTCAAAGTGCCTCACGACAAAGACCCATCTGTGATTTTCGTCAAATATCCTTCGCTCTACCAAAGCAACGCTGCATACGCCACTCCAACGGTAAAAATTGAGATTAGTGTCTTGTCTATGGCTGAGCCTTTTGAAATGAGACGCATATCGTCATTGGTAGAACAAGCATTCGATGGCGAGGATGTGGACTCTGATTTGGTTCAAACCATTCGCACGGTTACGCCTGCTCGCACTTTCCTCGAAAAGGCATTTCTTCTCTGCGAGGAATATCAGAAGGCCGATCCACGTACCCATCGGATGACACGTCATTTCTACGATTTGGAAAAACTGATGCAGACTCCATACGCAGAAGTGGCTCTCAACGATGTGGCATTATACGAAGACATCGTCAACCACAGACGCAAATTCTATCATGTAGGGTATGTGGATTATGACAAAGAACTGCCACAAAGCATCCAGATTGTTCCAAGCGATGCGCTCTTGCCAAGTTATGAGGCAGACTACAATGAGATGAGAGGTAGCTTCATCTATGGTGAATCTTTGGACTTCTCTGCCCTCATGAAAAGAATGGCGGAACTTCAAGAACGTTTCCGCAAGATTTCAACTGAACAATAACTACAAATATAGAGCCCAACCCAAACTTACCAAGGAAGCTACGCTCAGGAATGTCCCCCAACTTGTTCCGGATGGAATACGAGGAGTTTTCAAGTTTCTATCTCCATGAGATATTAAAGGCGACACCGAAAGATGCTATTCAAGATAGTGCATACGTGGTCTTGTATCCAAATAAGGAGATGGAAAACAAGACGCTTTCACTTCCAATGGGTGCACGATTTGGTAACTGAACTACTTCAATATTCCTCACTCGCTTGCCTTATGCCGATTTGGCAACTTTGTGCAAATCTACTCATTCCCAACTGTTTACGTTCCAACCTCTCTTATTCTCCTTTGGCAGCTTTAGAGCTTTATGTTAATGAATCTAAATAGGAAGAACTTGACATCTATGACACCATACTGTTGTGCCCCAAATAGCTTTATCCTCATCCTTTCCAACAACTCATCGCAACGATAGTACATACAAGCAATAGTGATAGTACTTACAAGGCGCAAAGACGTTACAGAGAGGTCGCCATGATAGTACTGACGATGCGTAAAGCGGCTTGTATCGCTTATTGCCTCACTATGGCATAACATTGCCCCTTACCAAGGCAATAAACTGCCATTGCCAGGCACAAAACGACACGTCGGGAGCTGGTATAAACAACAACTCACTTTTTTACTCTTCACTCTTCACCAAATCGGCTGAACCCCCGATAAACACTGGGGTTGCGAGAGGTGAAGAGTGGTAGTCCACTCTTCACAACTCTTCACCCGTGCAAGTTTCTAAGCTACAGATATTTATGCTCTTCCGGTGAAGAGTGAAGAGTTTTTTCAAAAACTTTAGGGCACAACTGCATGGAGTACTTGATGTAAAATTCTTTACGTATAGACTATGCTGCATCTTTGGATAACCTCATCCACGGAACTATGCAGGTACGCCTAAATTACTAGGCGATTCTCGAACATATCGGGAGCCGCTTTTTTTTCTTTATCATCATACCTACATTTTTCCCAAAAACCTTGGAAGTTACGAGGAAAAATCGTATCTTTGCCACCAAATAGCAATATTGCGTCCACGACCTTATAAAACATAAGAAGATGGCAAGATTTATAGACCCACGTGTCGATTGGGCTTTCAAGCGAATCTTTGGAAGCGAGGACACTAAAGAATGCCTGATAACATTCCTCAACGGACTGTTTGAAGACGAGCTGGTAATCAAGGACGTGACGTTTGCCAAGACCGAAAAACTTGGCTTGCGCCCCGATGACCGTGGTGTGGTCTTCGATGTCTATTGCGTCACAAACGAGGGCAAGCATGTCATCGTCGAGATGCAGAAGAAAGAACAGGAATACTTTGCCGACAGGGCATTGTATTACACGGCACGTGCCATTGTGCAGCAGGGCGTTCGTGGAATCTGGGACTATCACTTGGCTCCTGTCTATACGGTATGTTTCATGGATTTCGTGTCGGATAGTCCAATGCTAAAGGAGTTTCGTACCGACTTGGTGCTTACCGATTTACAGACACGCCAGCGAGTGTCCGACAGGATGCGTATTGTTTACCTCCAACTGCCATTGTTCGACAAGCATACGGAGGCAGAGTGTATGGATATATTTGATTGTTGGATTTATATAGTGAAGAATATGAACATGTTTGAACAGATGCCATTCAGCGAGAAGTATCCAGTCTTCCGCAAGTTGGCAGAGATAGGCGACCTCCGCAAGCTTTCCCGAGAGGAACTTGAGCTTTATGACGAGGACATCAAAAATATGCGTGATATATATGCCATCAGAAAGTTTGATGAGAAGAGAGGTATGGAAAAAGGAATGGCGAAAGGTATGGAAATAGGAATGGCGAAAGGAATGGCGAAAGGAATGGCGAAAGGAATGGCGAAAGAAAAGATAGCCACAGCTCACCGCCTTCTATCAATGGGCCTTTCAGATGAGCAAGTATCAACTGTCACCGAGCTTCCACTGGAGGATATTCAGAAAATGAGGAAAAAATAGAATAAATGCAACGAGTTCTTAAGCATGTGCTTAAAAGGGTCAAAAGCTGAAAGTAGTGCTTTGGCAATCATTACTGCTGCAAAGATCAATGGTGAGTTAGAAAATCGGATGGCAACGGGAGAGGTGAAATTCAAGATGGTCGGATAGCCATTTCAACCGTACAGGTCGCAAAAGTCCTTAATCAAACCGTTAAGCGTAACATAGAGCGATTTCCCAACGATTTTCGTTTTGAATTGAGTAAAGAAGAATGTTTGAGGTCACAAATTGTGACCTCAAACGGCAGAGGTGGTAACCGATACTCAACTTATGCCTTTACAGAACAAGGCGTGGCAATGCTTAGTAGTGTCCTTCGTTCGAAAATAGCTGTTGAAACATTCCGTTTATCACATGACCGCTTTCTTTGCATAGATGATGACGTTTATCATATAGGTGCTTCTATCAAGGATCTTCCGAGAGCCGCATATTTTCTTTTTGCACTAACCCACAACATTTCCTCAAAAGCCTTGGAAGTTACGAGGAAAAGTCGTATCTTTGCACCGAATAAGTACAACATTTATATTTTTATGATTATGAGAACAGGCGACAAAGTATTAATATCTCCAGACTTGACACATGCCAAAGACTGGACACAGGGCGAAGTGATTGAAGTTGAGAACAATCCTTTCGTAGGAATTGTCATCTCCGCAAAAACCGCAGATGGAAACATATTCTTTGGATATAAAGACTTATTTGAGCCAGCAAAGGAGGCAGTATGTACGCACTAGCATTTGATATGGTTATTTCTGATTTACAGAAATACTATGGCGAACCTTACAACAAGGCTTACTACGAAATAAAAGAGCTTTACAAGTGAAGTCTGGTGAAAAATATCTCTTAAGGGAAGATTTTATTTCCCTTAAGGAAAAAAACATTTTCCCTTAAGGAAAAAAATAAATATCCTTAAGGGAAAATTTTCAATCTCTTCTTTTCCCATTTTCCGGGAGTTTCTCCTTGATTGTCTTTTTCCAGAATATTATTTACATAGCATAATATATGCCGGCAGAATGATGGAAGGACTATAATGTGATTCCCCCTCTCACCAGCCACTTTGCAAAGAAGCGGTCACTTACCAAATAGCCGTTTGGGGTCTTGCTTACCAGCTGCTTATCCACCAATGCCTTCAATGCCGTCTTCACGCTGCTTGTGGCTGGCAGATGGTGGGTGCTGATAAACTGCTGGCTCAATGGCGAAGATACCAGACTCTCACTAGCTATCGCCAACAACAGCATCTGCTGGTTCTCCGTAAGCCAGGCACAATAGTTCTGATAAGCCATCGCCTGCTCCTCTATCAACTCCTGAATCACCTCATCCACCAACGACTTCGTTATCCCGTAAGAACCATGCTCGTAAATGCCATGCAATATCGCCTGCACATACCAGGTTACACTGCCCGACTGCTGATAGATATAAGAAAAGACGGATTCGTCTATCACCCTATGCTGAGATGACAACAGACGATTGGCAAACTTACGATAAACCGGTTCTTCGATGCAAGGCAATGACAACACCAGCGAACTCTGGAAGAAAGGATAGAAATCATCTTTCAGTTGATGTAAGTATTAATATCCATATTTTGTCTATTGATCAGTGGGTAATCTAGAAGCGAAAAAATGACTTCAACATACATCACTCCCCTATTTCATAAATAAAAAACTGCTGTTGTACAACAAAAACACCTATAGTTGTACGACTATAAAGTTACAGTTGTACGACTATATAGGCTATAGTTGTACAACCATAGAGCTATAGTCGTACAACTATAGGGGTTATAGTCGTACAACTATAGAAATCTCGAAAAACGCCCTTGAAGAGCAAAAACATAACCATCTGATTTTCAATACATTCACATCGCACCTCATATTTTCAATATTCACAAACAAATAAGAATCAGATAAAAATACGAAAATCTCAGCAAAGGAAAGCTAAAGAAAAATCGTCACAGATGCAAACGTTTGCGCATTTCTTTTGCTCAATTTACACCAGTTGGAGAAACAACTCACCGATTTTCATCGTAACTTTGCAACAGTTATCAAAGCAACAACTCTAACTGAATAAATATGAAGAAAATCTACTTAACACTCGTTGCCCTACTGGCAACCATCAATATGTTCGCACAGGGTTGGCCTGCCAACTATAGCGGCGTGATGCTGCAGGGATTCTACTGGGATTCCTTCAGCGAATCCAAATGGACCAAGCTAGAAGCACAGGCTCCGGAACTGGGACAGTACTTCAACCTCGTATGGATTCCACAGAGCGCCTACTGCGGACACAAGTCAATGGGTTACGATGACCTCTACTGGTTTTCCAACTACGAAAGTTCTTTCGGAAGTGAAAGCGAACTCCGCTCTCTCATCAAGACTTTCAAGAATAACGGCATCGGTACCATCGCCGACGTGGTAATCAACCATCGCAAGAACGTATCAACCTGGTTTGATTTCCCAGTAGAAACATACAAAGGAGTAACCTACGAGATGAAATCTACCGATATCTGCGCCAACGATGATGGCGGTAAGACCAAGAAAGAGGCAGACAAGCAAGGCGTAAAGCTCAGCAGCAATAATGACACGGGCGACGACTGGGACGGAATGCGCGACCTCGACCACAGCAGCGAGAATGTGCAGACCATCGTAAAGGCTTATCTCGATATGCTCCTCAACGACTTCGGCTATGCCGGATTCCGCTATGATATGGTAAAGGGATACAGCGGAAAATTTACAGGCATCTACAATACCGCTACCAAGCCTTCCTATTCCGTAGGAGAATATTGGGATGGTGATGTCAGCAAGGTGAAGAACTGGCTCGAAAGCACCAAGGTGAACAAAGAGATTACCAGTGCTGCCTTCGACTTCCCTATCCGCTACGTGGTGCGCGATGCCATCAATGGCAAATGGTCAAACGTAAAGACAGATGGTCTGGCCAACGACCCAGCTTACAAGCAGTATGCCATTACCTTCGTAGAGAATCACGATACAGAATACCGCTCAGCCAGCGAACAGCAGGACCCTATCCGCAAGGATACCCTGGCAGCCAATGCATACATCCTGGCATCTTGCGGTACCCCATGCGTATTCTACAAGCACTGGATTGACTGCAAGCAGGATATCAAGGCGATGATCAATGCACGTCAGATGGCTGGCATCACCAACACCAGCAATACCACCTTCAATGCCTACAAGGGCGATGGATTTAATGGTATCTTGACCACCGGCACAAAGACTTCGCTCCTTGCCATCGTGGGTCCTAACGCCAACAAGTTTGAAGTGTCTAACGCATACGCTGAAATTCTCAACGGCTATCACTATCGCTATTTCATGTCCAAGAAGGCAAACGTGGCTTGGGTAAATCTGGCATCAGGCGAATACGAGGGTGCACAGAAGGCAAAGCTCGTGGCAGTAAGCAACGCAGACGATGCACAGTTGGTTTATACAACTGATGGCACCGAACCAACAGCCAGCAGCAAGAAGGCAAAGAGCGGTGAGGAGCTGGAGATTCCTTTCGGCGAGACAACCCTGAAGGTGGGCTTGCTGATGAATGGTGCAGTCAGCGGTATTCTTACCCGTAACTATAAGGTAGAAAAACCTGCTGCTTTCGACCCATACGATATCACCGTATATGCCAACGCAGACCAGGTAGGATGGAAAGATGGTTTCAACTTCTGGGCTTGGTGCGAGAAACCAGATGAGAATCTGACTACCACAAAAAAATGGCCTGGCGATAAGGTTACCCAATGCAAGGAGATCGAAGGAAAGAAATGGTATTATCAGACTTACAAGATCAAGAGCAAGGACTATAAGGTTTCATTCGTATTCAGTACAGGTACCGGAACTCCACAGACCGTAGATTTTACGGATATCAACAAGGATACCTACCTGGAGGTTCTGAATGAGAAGAATAATGAAGGTCACTATAAGATCAAGGATGTAACTGCCGATATGCCAACAACAGGCATCACCGATGCACCAGTCATCGACAAGGCAACAAGTACCAACAATGCCTGGTACACCCTGGATGGAATGAAGATGAATCAGAAGCCACAGCAAACTGGCATCTATATTCATCAGGGCAAGAAGATCGTTATCAGATAAAGTCGTTCAAGACTTTGTAAAATATAAGATATAGGTTTCAAAAAGGTTTAGATTTATTTTATAAAAGGTTTAAGATTGTTGATGAAAGATATAGGTTCTAGTTTGAATAAGGTTTAAAGATTGTAGGGTACAGTTTTGGTTTGAATAAGGTTTAAGATTGTTGATAACAAGGTTTAGATTATTTAAAAACATAGGTTTAGTTTTCAGGGTAAACATCAAAAAGAAACGCCTGGCGTAGCAATTCTGAAAAAGCTACACCAGGCGTTATTCTTTTTATATTACTATCTCTGCCTCTGATCTGCTCCCCACATCAGCTTTTCTCTCAGCGTAGAGAAATATCGCTGGTTGCGCTGCTTCACAATCTTGATAGAGTGAGGCGCCTTGCGGATAATCAGGCGGGTCTGCTCGGTCATGCGTTCGCTTCTGCCATCAATCGCCACGAGATAATTATGGCTTCGGCTCTCCACATCCAGCACGATCTCTGCCGTATCATTGATTACGATAGGGCGGATATTCAAGCTATGAGGTGCCACAGGAGTAAGACAGAGACTGCCACTCTGCGGAATGATGATAGGTCCGCCATTAGAGAGATTATAAGCCGTAGAACCCGTAGGCGTGGTCACGATAAGACCATCCGCCTGATAGGTAACCAGAAACTCGCCATCCACCTGCGTACGGATGGATATCATCGAAGCATCATCACGTTTCAGCACGGCGATGTCATTCAGGGCAAAAGGATAGCCCGCCAGAATGCCGCCCTCTGCCTTCACCTCGATGATGGCATGTTCCTCTATCCTGCATTCACCAGCATAGAGACTATCCAGCGCTGAATCTATCTCGCCAGGCAGCACATCAGCAAGGAATCCCAATCGGCCCATATTCACGCCGAGGATAGGCGTTCCCTTGGCTCCCACACGGCTCGCCGCCTTGAGGAAGGTACCGTCACCACCCATCGAAATAACATAATCTACATCAAAATTGTAATCCTCGAATACACCTGCTGCCTGCACTTCAAGGTGCTCCACCTTGGTAAGAAAGTCGTAGAAGAGACTTTCGATATACACTTCAGCCTCTCTTTTCTCCAGATAAGAGAGGATTCGCATGATGGAAGCACTCTTCTTGGCCTGATATTCATTGCCAAATATAGCAAATTTCAAATGTTGTTGTGCCATTATTTTGTTATTTCAATTATTATTCTTACATTTGCAGTTGCAAAAATAGCATTAATTATTGAATTACGCAATAAAAAAGATAAAATTATGGCTAAGGTATATGAATTTCTTGCCAACGGCTTCGAGGAAATCGAAGGATTGGCTCCTGTTGACATCCTGCGCAGAGGTGGCGTGGATATCAAAACTGTAAGCATCACCGGAACAGAATGGGTAGAGACTTCCCACGGCATCACCATCAAGGCTGACCTCAAGTTTGAGGACATCCAGAGTTTCGAGGATGCCGATATGCTCCTCCTGCCTGGCGGAATGCCTGGCAGCAGTCATCTCAATGAGCACGAGGGTGTACGCCAGGCTCTCATCGCCCAGCACAAGGCAGGCAAGCGAATCGGTGCCATCTGCGCTGCCCCTATGGTTCTGGCAAGCACAGGTATCCTGGATGGCAAGAAGTCAACCTGCTATCCTGGATTCGAGCAGTATTTCAGCGACAGTACCGAATATACCGCTACCCTCTTCCAGGAGGATGGCAACGTGATAACAGGCGAAGGTCCTGCAGCTACCCTCCCATACGCCTACAAGATATTGAGCTACTTCGCAGGCGATGGCATCACTGGCGAATTGCAGAAGGGCATGATGTACACCCACCTGATGGAAAGCAAGTAAAAGAACAAAAAAAAGAAATATGGATTATGTAATCATAGTAGCCGGAGGCAAGGGCCTCCGCATGGGAAGCGAGATTCCCAAGCAGTTTCTGCCAGTAGCAGGCAAGCCTATCCTGATGCGCACCATCGAGCGCTTCCACGAGTACAGCCCAGAGTTGAACATCATCCTGGTGCTCCCGGAAAGCCAGCAGGAATACTGGCACCAGCTCTGCCAGGAGCATCATTTCAGCATCAAGCATCAGATTGCCAATGGCGGCGATACCCGCTTCCAGTCATCCAAGAACGGACTGGCGCTGGTTCCTGATACCGAAGACGGCGTGGTAGGTTTCCACGATGGCGTGCGCCCTTTCGTATCAACAGAGGTAATCGATGAATGCTACGAAACGGCACGCGAGGAGTATGCAGCCATCCCGGTATATGCCGTTACCGATACCCTGCGCTACATCGACCAGCACGGAGGCGGAAAGAATGTACTCCGCAGCGACTACCGTGTGGTTCAGACTCCCCAGGCCTTCGACATCGGTCTAGCCAAGCAGGCATTCAACCAGGAGTACAAGGAGCAGTTCACCGATGATGCATCGGTAGTAGAGAGCCTCGGCTGCCAGGTGGCAATGGTAGATGGCAATCGTGAGAACATCAAGATTACCACCCCCTTCGACATCAAGATTGCCGAAGCCCTCCTGAATCAATAGCCCGCCAGCGCAAGCACGCTATCAGCAAACTCGCCCCCCGTTCCAGACGATTCCATCGCCTGTCCCCCATATCAAAACCATCACAAATATGAGCAGTATTCTAGATCAAGACATCCAATTCCTACCTAGCGTAGGCCCCAAGACGAAAGAGATTCTGAGCAAGGAGCTCGGCATCCGCTCGTATGGTGACCTGCTGGAATACTACCCCTACAAATACGTAGATCGCTCAAAGATCTTTCATATCAGCGAGTTAACCTCAGATATGCCCTTCGTACAGCTTAAGGGAAAGATCCTGAGCTACGAGGAAGTCGATATCGGCAAGCGCAACAAGATGCTCGTGGCGCATTTCTCCGATGGCTACGGCGTGGTAGA
Organism: Prevotella sp. TF12-30; assembly: GCF_003436715.1. NCBI lineage: Bacteria > Pseudomonadati > Bacteroidota > Bacteroidia > Bacteroidales > Prevotellaceae > Prevotella > Prevotella sp. TF12-30. The sequence continues at coordinate 24,379 of NZ_QSQJ01000011.1, forward strand.
TCTGGTATGGTTCCGCAGCGCCCAGTACATCATCAAGAGCTACAAGGTAGGAACCGAATACATCGTCTTCGGCAAGCCGTCCGCCTATAACGGCAGATTCCGGTTTGCCCATCCCGACATAGATGATGCAAGCAAGCTGCAGATTTCCGAGATGGGAATGCAGCCCTTCTACGGGTTGACAGAAAACATGAAGAAGCGCGGTTATACCTCACGAAGCATCGAAAGGATAACCCGCAACCTGGTCAGCATTCTCCCTCCTCTGCCCGAAACGCTCCCCGACTTCATCGTCAACCGCCTGCATCTCGTATCCCGCGATGCCGCCCTCCGGATGATCCACTATCCCCATTCCCACCAGGAAATGCAGAAGGCGCAGGTAAGACTGAAGTTCGAGGAGCTGTTCTACGTGCAGCTTAATATATTAAGGTACGCAAGCGACCAGCGACGCAAATACCGCGGCTACATCTTCAACCGCATCGGAGACATCTTCAACGGTTTCTACGCCCATCATCTTCCGTTCGAACTCACGGGTGCCCAGAAACGGGTGATGCACGAGATCAGGGCCGATATGTGCAGCGGCAGGCAGATGAACCGGCTCCTTCAGGGCGACGTAGGCTCGGGCAAGACGCTTGTAGCCCTGATGACTATGCTCATCGCTCTGGACAACGGCTATCAAGCCTGTCTGATGGCACCTACCGAAATCCTCGCAGAGCAGCATCTGCAGACCATCCGCGATTTTCTGCAGGGCATGGACATCCGGGTGGAACTCCTCACCGGCATCGTCAAGGGCAAGAAACGGAAGGAGATACTCGACGGACTTGCCACCGGCGATATCCAGATACTGATAGGCACGCATGCCGTGATAGAAGACCCTGTGGCTTTCCATCGCCTTGGCGTAGCGGTAATCGACGAGCAGCACCGGTTTGGAGTGGCGCAGAGAGCCAAGCTCTGGGCGAAGAGCGAGAATCCGCCCCATGTGCTGGTGATGACCGCCACCCCTATCCCCCGCACGCTGGCGATGACCATCTATGGCGATCTGGACGTGAGCGTTATAGACGAGTTGCCGCCTGGCAGAAAACCGATTCAGACACTGCATAAGTTTGACAATCAGCTCACCAGTCTCTATCAGAGCATCCGCCGGCAGATTAATCTGGGCAGACAGGTCTATATCGTCTTCCCGCTGATCAAGGAGAACGAAAAGATAGACCTGAAGAATCTGGAAGAAGGTTATGAGACGCTGAAGCAGGCTTTTCCGGAGTTCCGCCTGAGCAAGATTCACGGCAGGATGAAATCTGCCGAAAAAGAGGCAGAGATGGAGCAGTTTGTGAAGGGAGAAACTCAGATACTCGTTGCCACCACCGTGATAGAGGTAGGCGTGAATGTTCCGAACGCCTCGGTGATGGTAATCCTGGATGCCCAGCGCTTCGGACTCTCGCAGCTGCATCAGCTCAGAGGACGAGTGGGACGTGGCTGTGACCAGAGTTACTGCATCCTGGTAACCGGTTACAAACTTTCAGAAGAAACCCGCAAGCGAATAGACATCATGTGTGATACCAACGATGGATTCCGCATAGCCGAAGCCGACCTGAAGCTCCGTGGTCCGGGCGACCTGGAGGGCACCCAGCAGAGCGGAATGGCCTTCGACCTGAAAATAGCGAATATAGCCCGAGACGGCCAGCTGGTGCAGCTAGCCCGTACCGAGGCCCAGGCCATCATCGATGCCGATCCGCAATGCGAGCATCCTCAGAACTCTCTCCTCTGGAACCGCCTCCGGGAGCTCAAGAAAACCCATATCAATTGGGCAGCCATCAGCTAGAGTTTATAGTTAAGAGTAATCATAAAGTTCAAAGTTCAAATATCAAAGTTCAAAGTAATCATAAAGTTCAAAGTTCAAATATCAAAGTTCAAAGTCAAAGTAAATGGATAAAAGACGCAAACCAGCCATCCGGGAGCCTCGTCCCCACCTCACTATGGAGGAGATGAGATCCTATCTCACATCCCTAAAGGAAATAGAAAGCGTAACGGGCATCCGCTACATCAAGCTCCACGTTACCGCCAAGATGATTATAGGTATCCGCGAAGCATCGGGCAAGGAATTCACCATCAATCTCGATGATCTCTTCCGTGCCTACAACGAGTGCCTGCGCTTTACAAGTCCCGAAGTAAAAAAGTACATCTTCATGGGCCATTCACCCGCCGTGGCGCTGCTCAGAAGACTGCAAAACCGGCAACCATTTGATACAGAATCTTTCCACGAAGAAGAAAAGAAATGAAAAAATACCCTGTAAAGCTCTATTTGTCAAGAATACGAAAAAGAAGTTGCTAACAAAAGTTAAAAACAAAAAGTCAGCGTTAAATATCAAGCAGATAGCGTTAACAACCTTGGTTTTTTGGAATATTCTTGTTATATTTGCAACGTCTATATAACAAAATCACATCTTAAGGCACTTGCTTTAGTGGTTTTGGCAGGATTTTTTGCTATATTACGTTCTGCACTTATTGACACAATGGACCTAAAAAAGAAAATAGAATTTAAAAGTAGTATGAGTTTTAGAAAGCAAATAAAGAAAATTTCGGTCGTGGCGTTGTTGGCGTTAACAACTGTACCCGTTTGCGGTCAGGACTTATTAGCCAGACAAGCTCCAGTTGACCATCGAATGAAATCATTGGATACTCTCGCAGTATCGCATTATCGACTGATGGAAGATCGAGAAAACCCTTCTGCAGAACTGTATGAGGATTTCTCCAACAAGTATGCCCACAAGGCAACCACATTGCCTGAGCGCTACCGTATCGACCTCCGTCACTTCTGTATGCCAACTTCTAGTCGTGTTGTCACAAGTAACTTCGGTTACCGTGCTAGCTTTGGCCGCCAACATAAAGGTATGGACATCAAGGTTTATATTGGCGACTCAATCCACGCAGCCTTCTCAGGCAAAGTTCGCATAGTAAGATACGACCGTGGTGGTTATGGTAAGTTCATCGTAATCCGTCACAACAATGGCTTGGAGACCATCTATGGCCATCTCTCTGAGCAGCTCGTTTCAGAGAACCAGGAGGTAAGAGCCGGAGAAGTAATCGGCTTGGGTGGTAATACCGGTAGAAGTACAGGTTCTCACCTCCACTTCGAGACTCGTCTCTGCGGTGTAGCCCTGAACCCAGCCCTGTTCTTCGACTTCCGCAACCAGGACGTTACCGGTGACTTCTACAATTTCAACCGTGATACTTACGAGAGTGAGTATGCTGAGGCAAATGCAGCCCGTGGCAAGATTGGCAACGGCGGCTATACCCGAGAGCAGGTAAACGGTGGCGAAGTGGGCAGATATACCACAAGCGCATCTGGCGAGAAGCTTTACCACAAGGTAAAGGCTGGCGAGACTTTGATGAGCATTGCTGAAAAACGTGGCGTTAGCGTAGAGCAGATCTGCCGCCTCAATGGCTATCGCAAGGATAAGAAGCTGTCTCCAGGACAGATTATCCGCTACTCTTAAATTACCAGTAAGTTAATATACAAACAAAAAAAGAGATAAGCACTTCGTGATGCTTATCTCTTTTTTTTGTCTGTATCTATTATATTCTCCAGCGACCATTACATCAAGCCGAAGAATCGCAATACATCGTTCAGATTCGCTACAACAAGCAGCAGCAGGAGGATTCCGAATCCCACATACTCTGCACGCTCCATGAACTTATCGCCAGGCTTACGACCCGTAATTACCTCGTAGAGGAGGAAGAATACATGACCGCCATCCAATGCCGGGATAGGAAGGATATTCATGAATGCCAAGATAATGCTCAGGAATGCTGTCATCATCCAGAAGGCATGCCAATCCCACATAGAAGGGAAGAGGCTACCCAGGGCTCCGAAACCGCCCAGACTCTTGGCGCCCTCCTTGGTGAATACATATTTCATATCGCCTACATAGCCCGACAGCACATTCCAGCCATACTTCACACCAGCCGGGAAGCTCTGGAAGAAGCCATAACTGATATGGGTTACCTTGTAATCGAGCATCACAGGATGATTGTAGAAGCCGAACTTCACACCCTCATCGCCTGCCTGAAGCAATACGCTGTTCTTCAGGGTATCGCCAGAAGCCTTCACATACTCAACACTGGCTGTGAGTGCCTTCACGCTGTCCTGATGAGAGGTAGCGGCGGTAAGCATATCGTTCACACGGCCCATCTCCAACTGGAAATCGTTGAAAGACTCCACTTTCTTGCCGTTTACGGTCAGGACCTTGTCCCCCTTCACCAATCCCAGTTTGCTGGCAGGCGAATCCTTCATCACACTGTCTATCTGCAATGGGATATACACCTCAACGAATCGAGGGCTCTCCTTGATCATGCTCAGCATATCGAGATCGCCAGGCAGATTCAAGCTCATCGGCTTGCCGCCACGGATGATATCCACACGGGTGGCTGTAGAGAGATCGCGATACATATCGCCATCATAGGTCTTGAACTCGCCCTTGTCGGTACCAACCAGGATATCGTGATCCTGGAAGCCCAATGCCTTGGCCTCTGTATTGAACTTCATTCCCTGGGTCATGTGCTTGGTAGCCACATAGTCGTCACCCCAATGGAAAAGAATCATAGAATAGATAAAGAGCGCCAGCAAAAAGTTGACCAGCACACCACCTATCATAATCAGCATTCGCTGCCATGCCGGTTTGCTTCGGAACTCGTATGGCTGCATAGGCTGCTTGAGCTGCTCGGTATCGAAACTCTCATCTATCATACCCGAAATCTTGCAATATCCACCCAATGGCAGCCATCCCAAACCATAAGTGGTATCAGAGTTCTTTGGCTTGAACTCGAAGAGGTGGAACCATGGATCGAAGAACAGATAGAACTTCTCCACTCTTACGCCAAAGAGCTTGGAGAAGAAAAAGTGTCCGCCCTCATGGAGCAGCACCAGGATGGAAAGCGATAGCATCAACTGCAACGCTTTGATCAAAAATACTTCCATTTATTTACTTTGAACTGTGAACCTTGAACTTTGAACTTGATGATTAGTCCTATATTCTGCGTTCATTTTTAACTATTAACTATTAATTATTAACCATTAACTTTCATCAACTCTGCGGCAATACGGCGCGCCTCGGCATCAGTCTGCAGATAGACATCAAGATCAGGATTGCTGTCGAAAGTGGCCTTTGCCATCGTCTTCTCGATGATATCCGCCATCTGCAGGAAGCCACACTCTCCCTTGCGGAAGCCGGCATTTACTATCTCATTGGCAGCATTCACGATGCACGACATATTGCCACCCTTCTTGATGGCATCAAAGGCAAGCTGCAGACACTTGAACTTCTTGTAATCAGGCTCAAAGAACTGCAAGTCTTGAGCCTTGAAGAGGTCGAGACGGTCGCCATTGAGATGCAGGCGCTGTGGGAAGGAGAAGGCATACTGGATAGGCAGACGCATATCTGGCACACCCAACTGAGCCTTCACGGCACCATCAGCAAACTGTACGGCACTGTGTACGATGCTCTGTGGATGAATCAGCACCTGAATCTTCTCGGCAGGAACGCCGAAGAGCCACTTAGCCTCTGTCACCTCGAAGCCCTTGTTCATCAGCGACGCAGAATCGATGGTAATCTTGGCGCCCATATCCCAGGTAGGATGCTTCAGCGCATCGGCAGCGGTAACCTTCTCCAGTTGCTCGTGGGTAAAGTTGCGGAAAGGACCGCCTGAGCAGGTAAGGAGGAGTTTCTCTACCTCGTTATCGCCCTCGCCCACCAGACTCTGGAAGATGGCGCTGTGCTCGCTATCCACAGGAAGGATAGGCACATGGTATTCCTGGGCAAGATTGCAGATCAGCTCACCAGCCACCACCAGGGTCTCCTTGTTGGCAAGACAGATCTTCTTGCGAGCCTTGATGGCATGGATGGTTGGCTCCAGACCGGAAAAACCTACCATGGATGCAAGTACCATATCGATAGGCTCTGCCTGCACGATATCGCAGAGCGCCTGGGCACCGGCATAGACCTTGATATCAGGTTCATCGCTGAGCAGATTCTTCAACTCGTCGTAATGCGCCTCATTGGCAACCACTACAGCAGCAGGATGGAACTTATGCGCCTGCTCGGCAAGCTCCTTCACCCTGTTATTGGCGGTAAGGCAATATACCTCGTAAAGGTCGCTGTGCTGCTCGATGACATCCAGCGCCTGTGTACCAATACTTCCCGTAGAACCGAGAATACATATCTGTTGTTTCATTTTATTTAGAACTTTGAAATTTGAACTTTGAAATTTAAGCTTGATGATTGGTAAAGCAAATAGAACTCTTCACTTAACTTACAAATCGAGCAGCCCCTCTGGGATTGCCATTCTGATTTCCTTTCTTTCAGCACTCACCTCTTCTATCAAGTCGTTGCTGGCAGGAATCAGCAGGTCATCACCTTCGGGGGTTGTTACCTCGAAAAGGAGATTGAGCGTGGAATCATCTACACGATCCAGGGTTCCCACCACCTTTCCGGTTACGGCATCCACCAGCTGGAAGCCGATGATTTCTGCCCAGGTCATGTTCTCTCCATCGCTATCCGAGAGGTGGCGAGGGAAAAAGACCTCACATCCGGTATAGTTGCGCGCCTGCTCCTGCGTATCGATATCCTCGAACTTCACGAGCACATTCTCATCGTTCTTGAAGCGATACTCCTCCAGATAGAAAGGCACCAGGATGCCATCGATATCAAGAACAAGATATTCTGCATCCACACGGTCGAAGACATCATCGGTGATGGCAAAGGTTATCTCGCCCTTCACTCCATGAGGCTTGCCCAACTTACCTATCTTATATACTTCGTCACGTCTTATCATAATTTACTTGGAACTTTGAATTTTGTTACACCTAGTCGCTGACACGGGTAATCTTGGCACCCAACTGGTTCAGGCGCTGCTCGATATCCTCGTAGCCACGGTCTATCTGGGCGATATTGGCAATACGGCTGGTGCCGTTGGCGCTCATCGCAGCAATCAGCAGGGCAATACCGGCACGGATATCCGGACTCGTCATTCTGCCCGGACGCAGCTTCAGCTTGTGATCATGACCTACCACCACTGCACGGTGAGGATCGCAGAGGATGATCTGCGCACCCATATCTATCAGTTTATCCACGAAGAAGAGACGGCTCTCGAACATCTTCTGATGGAAAAGCACACTTCCGCGAGCCTGGGTTGCCACCACGAGGAGCACCGACAGGAGGTCTGGCGTAAGTCCTGGCCATGGTGCATCTGCCAGGGTCATGATGGTGCCATCAATGAACGAGTCGATCACATAGTGCTTCTGTTCCGGAATGAAGAGGTCATCGCCCTCTACCTTCACCTTCACACCGAGTCGGCGGAAGGCATCAGGAATGATACCCAGGTCCTTCACCGACACATCCTTGATGCGGATGCCGGCTCCACACATGGCAGCCATACCGATGAAGGAACCCACCTCGATCATATCAGGCAGGATGCGATGCTCGGCGCCATGCAGCTTCTCCACACCCACGATGGTGAGCAGATTGCTGGCAATGCCACTGATCTGGGCACCCATAGAATTGAGCAGGTGACAGAGCTGCTGGATGTATGGTTCGCAGGCTGCATTATAGATGGTGGTGGTTCCCTTGGCAAGAACCGCCGCCATGATGATGTTGGCAGTACCGGTAACCGAAGCCTCATCAAGCAGCATATAGCATCCCTTCAGCTTCTTGGCCTGTATCTGATATACATTGCGCTCCTCATCGTGTACGAAGGTTGCACCCAGGTACTTGAATCCCAGGAAGTGGGTATCAAGACGGCGGCGGCCGATCTTATCGCCACCCGGCTTGGCGATGGTAGCCTTGCCGAATCTTCCGAGCAATGGTCCGAACATCAGTACACTGCCACGCAGCGAAGAACACTTCTTCACGAACTCCAGACTGTCGAGATAATCCAGTTTCAGCTCATCACTCTGGAAGGTATAATCATGACGGCTGTTTCGGGTTACCTTCACACCGATTTCCTGGAGCAACTTAATCAGGTTGTTCACATCCAGGATGTCCGGCACATTGGTAATGCGCACGGGCTCATCGGTAAGAATGGTAGTACAGATCACCTGCAGCGCCTCGTTCTTGGCTCCCTGCGGGGTGATGGTACCTTGGAGCGGATGACCGCCCTCTATGATGAAAGACTCCATAAGCTTGTCTAATTATTATAATCTAATTATCTAAAATTATAAAAGGTGATTACTTTTTCTTCTTATTATTATTGTTATTGCTGCGAGCTGGGGTCTCCTTTACTTTCTCGAAGACGAAATGCTTGAGATCGAGTTTGATCTTGCCATCGGTAAATCTCGCCAGATCGGCAGCCACCTTCTGCTCATCGCAGGAACCATGGCTCCACTGCATCAGGTTGCGATGCATCTGGTTGGCTGTCAGCTTCACCAGTTCATCTCTTTCCTTGCCCGGCTCCATGTGCTTCAGCTTCTCGAAGATTTCGAAAAGCATGGCACCATAATGGCGCACAGGAATACGCAGGTTAGGATATTCCACGGTTTCGGGTTTCTTGGCAATCTTTGCAGCATTGCTTACATCGAAAGGATAATCGATGTCGAGTTGGAAATTGCTCATGATGGCGAGATGATCCCAGAGTTTCTGCTCATGGTTTTCCAAGCCTCTGTTTTCCGGAAACATACGATCCATGATCTTGATGATAGACTCGGCACAGCGCTGGCGCTCCTTGCGGTCTTCCAACTCTACACAGTAATCCACCATCTGCTGAATCTCACGTCCGTATTCAGGCAGCACGAGCTTTTCTCGCGTTGTATTATAGTCTAATCCTATTTTATTCATATTTTCTTGCTTGTCTCTTTTATTATTCAGAGGATAACCCCACTATTCAAATCTGCGGATACTCCCGCCATCCATCTCTCCTAGATAAGCTTCTTAGGCATCTTTGCCACGAAATCCTTGAGATAGAATGGTACGAAGTAAGCCACATCCTCAAACTTGCCCTCTACGAATCTCTTCTCGGCAAGCGGTGCCATATTCTTGGCAAGCGGCTCGATGCCCTCCACGAGATGCGCATGAGGATGGTTGATGGTCTCCATACACTTGGCTGCACCGTTTCCGAAGAAATATACATGATGCCCGTCCAGATATTCCTTGTAGGTTTCGGCATCCACGATATCAGCCTGGATAGGGCGAACCACCTTCAGGGAGCGGTCGAGCACTTCGGCATACACCTCCATGCGGCGTGCGTCGAGCATAGGTACGATGAGGGCATCTTCCTGTTCAGGATGTTCACCAAGCAATACTGGCACAGCCATCAATTCGAGGGTTGGTACTGCGATGAGCTTCACCCCACGACCATAGCAGATGCCCTTAGCCATACTCACACCGATACGCAATCCGGTATAGGAGCCAGGACCACAACTTACAGCCACAGCCTCTAATGGAAGACCATGGGAATCGAGGAAATCAAGAGCCTCATCAACAAACACACCCAACTTAACTGCATGGTTAGGACCCGTGTGATCTTCCTGGTTGAAAATCACCTGTCCACTATCACTAATTGCCAGTGAGCACACGTCCGTACTCGTCTCAATATTCAAAATACACGACATAATTAAAAAATATATTCTTAAATAAGTTGCAAATATACGCATTTTCTCGCTTTTTTTTGTACTTTTGCAGAAATTTAACGTGAAAGATTATATGATACAGTCAATGACAGGCTTCGGAAAAGCTACCGCGGCCTACAAAACAAAGAAGATTAATGTAGAGATAAAGTCATTAAACAGCAAGAATCTTGACCTCTCTACACGTATCGCCCCTCTCTACAGAGAGAAGGAGATGGAGATTCGTCAGTATATAGCTAAGAGCCTGGAAAGAGGCAAGATTGACTTCTCCATCTGGATTGAGAAGGATGCAGCTACAGATGCTACCCCCATCAACAGTGCGCTTGTTCAGAATTATTATCAGCAGATCAAGAAAATATCTGCTGAAACAGGTATTCCTGAGCCTACCGATTGGTACAGCACCTTGTTGCGTCTTCCTGATGTAACAACCAAAACTGATGTGGAAGAATTGACCGACGAGGAGTGGGCAGTGGCAAAAAATGCAATTTGCGAGGCTATCGGCCATCTGAGCGACTTCCGCAAGCAGGAAGGAGCTGCCCTGCAGAAGAAATTCACCGAGAAAGTGGATAATATCCAGGCTCTCCTTGCCAGCATTGAACCATACGAGAAGGCACGCGTGGAGAAGATCCGCCAGAACATCGTAAACGGTCTGCAGCAGATTCCGAATGTGGATTATGACAAGAACCGTCTGGAGCAGGAGCTCATCTACTACATCGAGAAGCTCGACATCAGCGAAGAGAAGCAGCGCCTTGCCAACCACCTGAAGTATTTCCGCGAGACCATGAATGAGGAAGGTCATGGTGTGGGCAAGAAGCTCGGATTCATCGCCCAGGAAATGGGTCGCGAAATCAACACCACCGGTTCAAAGAGCAATCAGGCTGAAATGCAGAACATCGTGGTGAAGATGAAGGATGAGTTGGAACAGATTAAGGAACAAGTGCTGAATGCACTCTAAAGAAAAAAGGAAAAATGAAGAACGGATTGTTGATTTTCAGCGCCCCATCGGGCAGCGGCAAGAGTACCATCGTCAACTGGTTGATGAAAGAGCACCCTGAGTTGAAGTTGGCTTTCTCTATCAGTTGTACCTCTCGTGCCCCTCGCGGCACAGAGCAGAATGGAGTAGAGTATTTCTTCCTGTCTCCAGAGGAATTCAAGTCCAAGATTGAGGCTGATGAGTTCCTGGAGTATGAGGAAGTTTACCAGGATAGATTCTACGGCACCTTGAAGTCGCAGGTAGAAAACCAGCTTGCCAAGGGCGAGTCTGTGATTTTCGACGTAGATGTAAAGGGTGGCGTCAATATCAAGAAGTTCTATGGCGAACGTGCCCTGAGCATCTTCGTGCAACCTCCTTCGGTAGAGGAACTGCGCCGCCGTCTGGTAGGCCGCAACACAGATGCCCCTGAGGTAATCGAGCAGCGCCTTGCCAAGGCTAGCTACGAGTTGACCTTCGCTCCTCAGTTCGACCACGTAGTCGTAAACGATGATCTGGGAAAAGCTCAGCAAGAGGTTTATCAGCTAGTAAAAGACTTTTTGAGCGAATAATTGAAATGAAGAAGGTAGGAATCTTCGGAGGCAGCTTCAACCCCATCCATACCGGCCACATCGCATTGGCGAAAAGCCTCTGCGAGAAGGCGGGGCTGGATGAAGTGTGGTTCATGGTCTCCCCCATGAACCCATTCAAGAAAGCTGCTACCGACCTGCTCGATGACCACCTGCGCCTGGAAATGGTAGAAAAGGCCCTGGAGAATGAACCCCAGCTGAAGGCATGCGACTATGAGTTCCGCCTGCCCAAGCCTTCCTATACCTGGCACACCCTGCAGGCCATCAGCAAGGATTATCCAGAATGTGAGTTTACATTATTAATAGGAGGCGACAACTGGGCAGCATTCGACAAGTGGTATCATCACGACGATATCCTTGCCCACTACCCTATCGTAGTCTATCCCCGCCAAGGCTCCTGCATAGGCGAAGTGCCTGCCGGCGTGACCATCGTAGAAACCCCGCTGCTCAACATCAGCAGCACGGAGATACGCGAATGCATCAAGACCGGAAAAAGCATCGAAGGTATGGTTCCCGAATGCATCGAGAACCTCGCCATCAAAAACTATCAGGCGCTCTAAGTCTAAAAGAGTGCCCAAACATCAATTCTCTAAAAATAGCAAACATCATCAATAGAAAGCTATGAGTTGGAAAGAAATCATCAAGAACTGTCTTAGTCTGGCATCAGCCCCAATCAGGCGCAATGCCAACTTCTTTGTGTCCATGTACATCCTGGGCATGGTTAGTTCACTCATCACGATTCCAAAGAACGGAACGCTCTACGAGAACATGTTCCTGGAGCTGTTCCTGGACCTCTATATCGTGAGCGCCATCCTCGCCGTCTTCCCGAAGAAGGTGCGCAGGGGACTGCGTGCCATATTATACATTATATTATATGTCACGGCTGCCGCCGATACCTACTGCTTCGTGAATTTCGGTTCCACACTCAATCCTTCTATGCTGATGCTGGTGGGAGAAACCAACAGTTCCGAGGCAAGCAGCTTCCTCTCTGCCCTCATCTCTGTCGAAGTGCTCTTCAGCAGCGTAGGCTGGATTCTGCTCCTGGCGCTCCTGCAGATACTCATCGTCATCTTCCGGAAACGGCTCATCAAGTTCTACGTCTTCCTCGTAACCGTACTCGAATTGGCATCGCTCAAAAAGCGACTGATGGCTATTCCGCGAATGACGGCAGCCATGCCAGCCACCTTCGGCATCCTCTGCCTGGCTATCCTCATCACTTCCATCTGCACCTCCTGGCACAACAAGGAGGCTTACCATAAGCTGATGTCGGGAAGAACCATCGGAGAGGTGGAGCACACCCTTACAGAGAAAGATCATGCCGTACTCTATCTGCCAATCTACCGACTCCAATTCAGCATCTATGCCAACCAGCTGGCAGCGCATCAGATTACCCAACTGATTCATGCTGCCCACGAGGTGAAGGTAGATAGCTGCAGCTTCCGATCGCCAAACATCGTACTGATCATCGGCGAAAGCTACGGTCGCCATCATTCACAGCAATATGGCTACTTCATGAAAACCACCCCAAACCAATCGGCGCTGGAGAAATCGAAGAAACTCACCAAGTTTACAGATGTCGTGACCTGCTGGAACCTCACCAGCTTCGTATTCAAGCACATGCTCTCTACCTATGTGGTAGGCGACAAGGGAGAATGGTGCGACTATCCGCTCTTCCCGGAGGTTTTCCGCAAGGCAGGATACAACGTAACCTTCATCACCAACGAATTCCTGCCTCAGGCTAAGGAGGCGGTATATGACTTCAGCGGCGGCTTCTTCCTGAACAATCCGGAACTGAGCAAGCTGCAGTTCGACCACAGAAACACCCAGCTGCACGCACTGGACGATGGACTGCTGAAAGATTATGATGACAGTCTGAAGCAATACAAGACCGACCATAATCTCACCATTTTCCATCTGATGGGTCAGCACGTGAACTACAAGCTGCGCTATCGCCAGAATCAGGCTAAGTTCTGGGCAAGCAGCTACGAAGACAAGCGTCCTGAACTGACTGATGCCCAGCGCAAGGTATTGAGTCATTACGACAACGCCACCCTCTACAACGACTCCATCGTGGCAGAGATCGTGAAACGATTCCAGAAGGAAGATGCCGTCATCATCTATGTGCCCGACCATGGCGAGGAGTGCTACGAGGAAAACCGTGGCTTCATCTGCCGCAACCACTCCGCCAACATCGACTGGAAACTGGCACACTATGAGTTTGAAATTCCTTTCTGGATCTACTGCTCAAAGAAATACATCCAGAAACACCGCGCCATCTACCGGCAGATACGTGCTGCCAAGGACAAGCGGATGATGACGGATGCCCTGCCGCACCTGCTGCTGTATCTTGCCGGCATAGAGACTCCGACCTACAAGGAGGAGAACAATATTCTGAGTCCGAAATACAACGAGATGCGCCCCCGCATCCTGAAGAACTCAGCCGACTACGACAAGCTGCGGGATGAATATTTCAAGACGCAGGCTAAGCAGGAAGAAAAGAAGCAAGACAAGAAAAAAGATAAGAAACAAGGTAAGAAACAAACAAAGAAAGGAGCCAGGAAATGAATCAGAACATACTTTCCAGAAGTGCATGCAATGCATTGAGAGGACTTGCCATCATCGGCATCTTCCTACACAACTATTGCCATTGGCTAGGTCCGATTGTCAAGGAGAATGAATATCAGTTCTTCCAGCACAACGCCGACTGGCTGCTACAGGTGATGGCGAATCCCGACATCAACCTGCCTGTCCATCTGCTGTCGTTCTTCGGTCATTACGGAGTGCCCGTATTCCTCTTCCTGAGTGCCTACGGACTGGTGATGAAATATGAAGCCAAGCCTCATCTTTCTGCCGACCAACAGGCTCAGATGTACAACATTTCGGGCAGGAAGCAATCCTGGAGCATCAGCTGGCGCGAACCTCTGCGCTTCATCCGCTATCACTATCTGAAGCTCTTCAAGATGATGATCGTGGGTTTCATCGCTTTCACGATGATAGACTACATCACTCCGGGTCCACGCCATTACGAGGTGCTGGGCATCGTATCGATGCTGGGTATGTTTAACAATGTATTGCCAAACCCCGACAACATCATCTGGCCAGGACCTTACTGGTTTTTCGGTCTGATGCTGCAGCTTTACATCGTATATCGACTGCTGCTCTATCGCCGCCACTGGGGATGGACGGCAGGATTGATGCTTCTCTGCATCGGCATCCAGCTGCTGCTGGGCTTTGACAATCCCGAGAGCGAGGCGATGAACCGCTACCGCTATAATTTCATGGGCGGTATGCTTCCATTCGGTCTGGGCATTCTGTACGCCCGCTATGGCGAGAAGATTCTGATGACCTTCCATTCTCCTGTAACCAATATCTTCGGCTGCGTATTCTGCATCTCGCTGATCTACAGTCTGAGTCTCAATATGATAGGATGGACCTTCGTACCATTCTTCATCTGTCTGCTCAGTGTGCTTGTAGCCGATTTGCTGCAGGAGGTAAGTTGGCTGTCGGGCATCTACAAGGTTCTGGAATGGATGGGCGTCATCTCAGCCGCCCTCTTCGTCACCCATCCCATCACCCGCAAGATATTCATCCCTATCAGCCGTCATGGAGACATCTATGCCGGCCTGCTCCTCTACATCATATCGAGCATCTGCCTGGCTTGGCTCTTCACCCAACTGATGAAGAAGATTCCAAACCCGAAATATTAAAAGAAAATCATGAAGATAAAAGATATAGAACTGGCGAATATCAGCAGATATCGCGGTGAATTGATGGGAGCCGCCATGCTCTTCATCATTCTCTTTCATGTAGCACTGCCTAGAGAGGACGCTTTCTTCGGATTGCGCCGCATGGGCAATGTAGGAGTAGATATGTTTCTGTTTCTCAGCGGCATCGGCCTGTGGTTTTCCTGGATGAAGAATCCTTCTGCCAAGCATTTCTTCATCCGCCGTTACCTGCGTATCTACCCGGCATGGCTCATCATCGCCTGTCTCTACTACATTCCCCGATTCCGGGGAGGAGACCTCGAGGCGTGGATCAACCTGATAGGCGAGATTACCATCAACTGGAATTTCTGGCGATACGACGAGCTTACCTTCTGGTACATCCCAGCCACCATGATGCTCTATCTCTTCGCCCCAGCCTATATGGAACTCATCAAGCGCCACCCCATCTACAAATGGCTACCGGTGGTGATGATCATGTGGTGCATCCTGGTGCAATACGTCACCCCGATTCATCAGGCAGTAGGTCATCTGGAAATCTTCTGGAGCCGAGTACCTATCTTCTTCATCGGCATTAACATGGGCGAGATGGTGCGCCAGAAGCAGACACTTGATGGTGCCAGCATCTGGATGATATGGCTGATGTTCCTGATGACGCTGCTCGCAAGCATCTTCCTGGAACAAGAGAAGCACGGCATGTTTCCGCTCTTCCTGGAGCGAATGCTCTACATCCCGCTCACCATCACGAGCATCCTGCTCCTGAACCGCATCTTCCGCCGTACTCCAGGATGGTTTAACCGCAGCTTCATGCTGGTAGGAGCATTGAGCCTGGAATGCTATCTCATCCACATCCACTTCGTGCTCCATTATATCGAGCCTCATCACTTGGGATACTGGCCAACCTTCATCCTCTGCATAGCCATCACCCTGCCACTCTCCTGGATTTTGAGCAAGATTGCAGAATGGATTTCAAGGGAACTATCTAAGATTATTAAATAAAAAGAATCATCTAAGATTAAATAAAAAGAAGTTTTTATGAACGAGAATGAAATAAAAGACAGCAAAGGCTTCGCCGCCTTGATGCGCCTGATCCGCCCGAAGCAGTGGATCAAGAATATGTTTATCTTCGTGCCCCTCTTCTTTGGTGGTGCCCTGTTTCATACAGATGCCCTGCTGGCGGGTCTGATTGCTTTCTTTGCCTACAGCTTTGCCGCATCGAGCATCTATTGCTTCAACGATATCCATGATGTGGAGGCAGACCGCCGCCACTCGGTGAAGTGTCACCGCCCTATCGCATCAGGAGCCGTAAGCATCAGGCAGGCTTACGCATTGATGTTGCTGATGCTTATCCTCTCAATGGGGGTATGCAGTCTGCTCGATTCGTGGGAGACGATGGGAATCATCGCCTTCTATTGGGTCATGAACCTCTGCTATTGCGCCAAGCTCAAGCAGTATGCCATCATTGACGTGTGCATCGTGGCATTCGGATTTGTGCTCCGCTTGCTGGCGGGTGGCGTCGCCACGCACATCATGCTCAGTAAATGGATAGTGCTGATGACCTTCCTCATCACCCTCTTCATGAGTTTTGCCAAGCGCCGCGATGACGTGCTGCGAATGGAAAAGACAGGCGAGGCACCACGCAAGAATACGAGCCGATACAACCTCACCTTCATCAATCAGGCTATCACCATCACGGCATCAGTTACCCTGGTTTGCTACATCATGTACACGGTGAGCCCTGAAGTAATAGAGAATTTCCATACCGAATACCTCTATCTTACCAGCGTATTTGTATTGGTAGGTTTGCTGAGATACATCCAGATTGCAGTGGTTGACCAGCAGAGCGGCGACCCTACGAAGATTATTCTGCGAGACCGAATCACCCAGTTTATCGTCCTTGCCTGGTTGCTCTCCTTCCTCATCCTTATCTATATCGTATAAGAAAGAGTTAATCCAAAAGAAGAACAAGAAATGAAGAAGAAAATATATTGTTTCGATTTCGACGGAACACTGACAACGAGCGATACCTTGCTGGAATTCATCAAGTATGCCAAGGGCAGAGGCCGCTTCCTGATGGTTTTCCTGATGTACAGCCCACTGCTGGTATTGATGAAACTGCACCTGTATCCCAACTGGAAGGCGAAGCAGCAGATCTTTGCCCACCTCTTTGCCGGCATGCGCATCGAAAAATTTGATGCACTCTGCCGTGACTTCGCTGAAGAAAGCCAGCATCTGCTCCGCCCGAAAGGCATCACCCTGATGCACGAAGCGCTGGTGGCAGGAGCCCAGGTTTTCATCGTAAGCGCCAGCATTGACAACTGGGTTCGCCCTTTCTTTGATATCCGCAACCTGAAAGGTGTTCAGGTACTCGGCACCCAGATAGAAGTAGAAGACGGCAAGCTGACGGGCCGATTCAAGTCAAACAATTGCTACGGTAAAGAGAAGGTGCACCGCATCGCAGAGGCACTAAAATCTTTCGAACGTTCAGAATACGAGATAGAAGCCTTTGGAGATAGCCGTGGAGACAAAGAGATGCTTGCCTTCGCCGACAAGGGACACTTCAAACCATTCCGAGAATCATAAATTTCCATTTTACAGAAAATAACATGAAAAGAAATACAGACCTCGACTTGATACGAGCCATCCTCATCATTCTCATGATATTGATTCATATCGTGAGCTTCGGCAACGCATATCCCCAGCTGAAGGCAGGCATTCTCTCGTTTATGATGCCTACCTTTCTCATCATCACGGGTTATCTTGTCAATATCGAGAAAAGTCCCAAGCAAATGGGAATATACCTGATGTGTCTCGCCCTACCCTACGTTATCATGGTATCCGGTTTCTCTGTACTTTCCTATTTCATGCCCGTAAGAGATGGCATCACGGAATTATCCTTCTCACAGATTTGCGAGAAGATATTTGTCACATCTATAGGTCCTTATTGGTTTATCCAGACGATGATTATCTGTGGCATTCTTTATTATATCAGTTTCAAGGGGGCTACTTGGGAAAGCCTCAAACAAGGAAAAACGACGATGAGTACCACTACAAGCCTCTTCATCTTCGCCACCCTACTCTTGCTGGCATCCAAGACACCCGCTCTTTCGCCCAGTGCCGCAGCCTATTATTTCATCGGTACAGCAATTCGCCAATGCCACATAGAGTTTGGCAAGATATTCCATCCTTCCCCTGCAGCCTTACTGCTCTGGCTCAGCTTGCTGGGCTTAGAGGAATGGTACGACTGGGGATGCCTGGCTGTAATCTTCTCCTGCTGGTGCTGCATTTCGTCATTGATGTGGATACATAGCCTCATCACTCGCATTCAAGGCAAAATCTACATTCAAAAGATAGACAACACCTTATTATATATAGGGCGCAACACGCTGCCTATCTATCTCTTCCACCCCATCTTTACGATGGCTGCGAAGTTCTATCATCCACTCTTTTCCTGGGATCCGAGCGAGATCTCGTTTGCTGTCGTCACCATCATCCTTGCCATTACAGGCAGCCTGCTCATTGCCAAGATGATGGAGAAGACCAAACTGGCTTATCTCTTTGGAAAAGGGAAACTATTAAGATAAATCCAAGCAGATTAATATTTTGTAGAAAGAATATTTGCTAGAAACAGGAAAAAGGCGTATTTTTGCACGCCGTAAAAGATAAAACAATGAATATCAAGAACAAGATTAATAATATGGATGATGCCAGACGGGAAAAGCTGGGCGAAGTCATCAGATTCGGAATCGTAGGCGGACTGGCTACGGTGCTGCAATATGTCATCTATCTGGCTATGATGCCGGTGCTGAACCATTTCATTCCACGAATGGGTGATCACAGTCTGGCTACCACAGCCAACACCATCGCCTACATCGTGAGCTTCATCTTCAATTTCATCGCCAGCACCCGATACACCTTCAAGGTGAAGGCAAACGCCAAGCGAGGTGCCGGCTTCACCCTCTCGCATGTGGTAAACTATACGATGCAAACCGTCTGCCTCAACCTCTTCGTTGGTCTGGGACTAGCCAAACAGTGGGCGATGATTCCTACCCTCTGTATCTGTATCCCCGTTAATTTCCTATTAGTAAGATTCTTCCTGAAGAAATAAAAGAATCTTCAAAACTCGAAAGAGAAAGACTAAGAGAAGATTCCTCTCAAAACTTGAAAGAGAAAGAAATAGAAAGATATGAAAAAGATATTCGATATTTTCAAGATCAAGAAAGAAGAAAGATGGCTCGCCCTGGGCATTTTTCTGGCACTTGCCGTTCTGAATGGTGTAGTGATAGCCCGCTATGCCAGTCATTTCACCCTCATCACGGATGATTATTACAAGAATTTCATCCGCCACTTCTGCGTATCGGGCTTCGACCCGCTTACCTACTGGGTATTGAGCGACTGGAATGCAGCATACAATGTATATCGCCATCCGCTGCTCGCCTTCTATATGTATATTCCTTACCTCATCAATGTGGGTCTGATGAAACTCACAGGCTACAACTGTGCCCTTTTCATCGCGGTAGTCATCCAGATATTCTGCGGATTCTATGCCACCCTCTTCCTGAAGAGAATCTTCCGGGAGGTAATGGATCTCGACAAGACGGCATCTCATATCCTTACCCTGCTGTTCTTCTCCTTCGGATATGTGATGGTTACCTGCATCGTGCCCGACCATTTCGTCATCTCCATGATGCTGCTCATCCTGGCACTCTACGTATCCGGTCTCAGAATGAAACATCACCATCCGCTCAAGATATGGCAGAGCGTGGTATATTTCATCCTTACAGCCGGTACATCGCTCAATAACGGATTGAAGATTTTCTTCTCAGCATTCTTCGTGAATGGAAAGGGATTCTTCCGCCCTAAGCATCTTCTCCTGGCAGTCATTCTGCCAGCAGCCCTGCTGTGGGGATTCTGCAGATGGGAATACCGCGTCTTCGTATGGCCTAACGAGATGGCACGCAAGGAACTGAAAGCCAAGAAAGCGGCTGAGAAGAAAGCCAGACAGGAACGTATGGCACAAATCAAGCATACCCGTGATTCGCTGACAAACGACTCCATCAAAAGAGGCTTGAAGATTATCTCTGCCCAGGAGATAGCCCAGAAAGCCAAGAACGACAGCATAAGGAAGGCAAAGGAACTGGCTAAGAAAGAAGCCAAAAAGAAAAGGGGTCCTAAGCAAGGTGCCCCTATCATGAAAGGTGAATTCATGAACTGGACGGATGCTACAAGCTCCCGCACACAGTCGATCATCGAAAATCTGATGGGCGAATCTATCCAGCTGCATCAGGATTATGTGCTGGAGGATGAATTGCGTCATCGCCCGATGTTCGTGAAATACCGATATGCCATCAATTATGTTGTAGAGGCAGTCATCATGCTGCTGTTTGTTGCCGGCATCTGGGCGGGCAGAAAGAGCAAGTATCTCTGGCTGGTGATGTCGTATTTCGGTCTAGATATGATGCTGCATATCGGACTCGGCTTCGGTCTCAACGAGGTATATATCATGGCGGGGCACTGGATATACGCCATTCCGATAGCCATCGGTTTCCTTCTGAAGCAAAAACGACAGCAGCTCTACAGCCGTTGCCTAAAAGGCGTATTGCTCGTCCTGGGTCTGGCACTGCTGATATACAATGGTATTCTGATTATCGGATATTTCTGCTAGGAAGAGATCAAGCGTGCTTATCTCTTCCAATCATCTTGCGCCATCTGCGAGCCATCGCCTTGAAGATACTGGAGAAATTACCATATCTCAGATTCAGAAAGAGTTCTTCCAGGGAGCGTGACATCTTGATGAATGGGTGGCCCCAGGCATTGATCTTGTACACCCGCTCCTTGAAATCTACGTTTTCCACCACATATTTAGGATGTTTCAGCGGAAACTCCAGTTCATGGCGCTTCATGGTAAAGATTCTACGATAAGCCTTGGGAGTCGTCTTCATGCTTCCGGAGAAATGAGTGGAGTCATCAGAGAGACCCAGATTATTGATCAGATTCCTGCATGGCATGATGGCAAGGCTGGAATTCAGCAGCATCGAAGCCCAAAAGATGCTTTCATAAAACTCCTTTCCACTATGGGCATGATCCCTGCACATCGGGATGAAGTCCTTACGGAGCCCACGCTGGCGAACCACCGATTCCAACTGTCGCATCGCCTGCTTATCGCGCAGAAAGGCATAGTCTCCCTCCCATTTGTCCACCACACGGCGCCACGAAGCCCATCCCCAGATAGAGAAGACAGAAGTAAAGAAATAGCTGTCCTCGCAGTCGGGGGTCACCTCATCTTCATTGAATCCGGCAATCATGGCAATACGTTCGTCGTGCTCATAGCGGTCGAGCATCTCCTTGCAGAAAGGGAAGAAAGATTGCGAAGGCACATCGTCATCTTCCAGCACGATACACTTATCCACAATCGAGAAAGCCCATTTCTGTGAGAGATACTCCGATGGATCGCATCCCTGGTTCTTGGTCTGATAAGATCTGTGCACCTCACACTCCCAATCAATATTCTCATCTGATGCTATCTGCCGACATGCCTCGATACCAGGCACATCCCGCTCACCTCTTGCTCCATCCTGATAGAGGAACAACTGGGCAGGACGAGCCTTCTTCACCTCGTCAAACACTTTCTGGAAATTGTCGGGACGATTGAAGAAAAGCATCAATACGGCGACATCAATCTTAGCTGGCTGTTTCATATCTATGATATTCGTTAACTATACACAATTGTCGGAATCTGTCATCATCCGTTTTTGGGAGACAAAGATAATCCAAAAAGCAGACAATGCCAAATAAACAGCCACAAAAATCCAACAGGAATGAAATATTTCCTCATTTTTCTTCCCACAATCAATTTTTTACACTAACTTTGCAGCCAAATAAGAATAAAACGATGAAGAATATTTTTAAAATCAAGAAAGAAGAAAGGATACCGGGCCTCGTGGCTTTACTGGTATTCGTGCTGCTCAACGGGTTGTTCTTCTACAAATACGGCAACCTTTTCCTCAGAGCGCACCACGTCAGCTTCTGGCAGTTATTCGCCAAGACCTTCCATGTATCCGGCTTTGATGCATGGTCGTACATCTTTATGTCGAATGGCAAACTCTATTTCGAGATTCCCCGCCATCCGCTTTTTGCAGTCATCCTTTATCCCTTCTATCTCATCAACAAGGAACTGATATCTTCGGGCGATACCAACTATGCGATGATATTCATGGCCATCCTGCTCATAGCAAGCGCCTTCTATTCCTTCATCTTCGTATACCGCATCTTCCGGGAAATCATCGAACTGAAGAAGAAAGACTGCATCCTTTTCTCTGCCATGCTCTATTCCTTCGGTATGGTGATGGTTTCCATGCTGGTACCCGACCACTTCTGCTGGTCGCTCCTCATGCTGACCATGACGCTGTATCTGGCAGGTATGGCGATGAAGGAAAGACGCCAACTGTCTGCCTGGACCATCGGCATCCTCAGTTTCCTAACCGGAGGAGTCACCCTCAGCAATATTGCCAAGATCTATCTGGCTGCCTGGTTTGTCAATGGGAGGAAAGTCTTCGCCCCTAAGAATCTCGTGGCTATGATTCTGCCAGCCATCCTGCTGGTAACAACTGCCTACCTTATCTATACAGAGGTAAGGGAACCTCAGTTTCATGTAGATAAGCAAATTGAGATAAAGGCTCATGCCAAGGACCCGGAACAGCAGCGGAAGGATTCCATCCATCATGCATGGGTTCTGGCTCATACAGGAGAACCGATGAAGCAGGAGGGATTCTGGAAATGGACCGATACGTCAACTTCCAGGACGGATGCCCTGATTCACAACATGATGGGAGAATCCATCCAGCTCCACGACTCTTATCTCCTGGACGATATGTGCGTAAACCGCCCTACCATCGTGAAGTATAACTATGCATTCAATTATGTCATCGAAGCCATCATCTCGCTGCTGTTCATCATCGGCATCGTGGTTGGCATCCGGCACAAATTCTTCCTCCTGGTACTGAGTTGGCTAGGATTAGACATCGTCATCCATTTTGTGATGGGATTCGGTCTGAACGAGGTGTATATCATGGCTTGCCACTGGATATTCATCATTCCTATTGCCATCGCCTACCTGATGAAATCGCTCACACCTGGCAGACAGGTCGTCCTGAGATATTTCTGCTGGTTACTCACCCTGTATTTCTGGGTATGGAATGGCTACTGGCTGTTTACTTACATGTCAGACCAGGCAACCCAAATCATGAAATAAGCGGCTCCCAAAAGCCACATTCTTTATAATAACTCTCTAAAAAAGGAATCTTATGAACATAGCAGTCATCTTTGCAGGAGGCTCAGGCCTCAGAATGCACACCAAGTCAAGACCTAAGCAGTTCCTGGAACTGAACGGCAAACCTATCATCATCTATACTTTGGAATTGTTTGACAATCATCCGGAGATAGATGGCATCGTCGTAGCCTGCATCGAATCATGGATTCCTTTCCTTGAGAAGATGATACGCAAGTTCGAAATCAGCAAGGTGGTGAAGATTGTACCGGGTGGCAACAGCGGCCAGGACTCCATCTATCACGGACTCTGTGCTGCCGAGGAGTTTGCCGACGGCAAGGATGCCAACGTGCTCATTCATGACGGTGTACGCCCGCTCATCACCGAGGAAACCATTACTGATAATATCCGCAAGGTGGAAGAATGCGGTTCCTGCATCACCTGCATACCAGCCACAGAGACTTTCATCGTAAAACAGGAAGACAACTCGCTGGAAATTCCGGAACGAGACAATTCTCTGATTGCCAGAGCACCACAGAGTTTCCGACTGAAAGATATCCTCTCTTCACACCGCAAGGCGATTGAAGAAGGCAGGCACAACTTTATTGATTCCTGTACGATGATGAGCCATTACGGCTATAAACTAGGTACCATCATCGGTCCGATGGAGAACATCAAGATTACAACGCCAACCGATTTCTTCGTGTTCCGTGCCATGGTAACAGTACATGAGAACCAGCAGATTTTCGGTTTTTAATAAAGATAGAGAAGAAATGAAACATAACGAAATAGAGCTAGAAGACTGGAAAGACTTTGCCAGCAGATTTCCTCTTTACGAACAACTGAGAAACAAGACCATCGGCATTACGGGTGCTACGGGCTTGCTGGGCTCCTGCATGGTTCATTGCCTGGAAGAACTCGACAGACAGCACGGACTGAACCTGACCATCGTCTGCTTCGTAAGAAACGAAGAAAAGGCGCAGCAGGTACTGGGTCATCCTCAGGATGATGCCCATTCAGGAGAAGCTCTGGGCAAGAACATCATTATCCTGAAGCATGATTTCAGCAAGACAGAGGAGATGCCACAGGAGGTTCATATCGATTATCTGGTGCATTTTGCCAGTCCTACGGCTTCCCAATACTTTGTCAGCAAACCGGTAGAAACCATGATGACCGATTTCGACGGCACGGCCCAGCTCCTGCGTTTCGCCCTCCGCCAGAACACCGCCTCCATCGTCAATGTTTCATCCCTGGAGGTATATGGAAGCATCTATGATGATTCCCATCCACTCAGCGAGGAAGAGCAGGGATACATCCATCTTTCAGATACCCGCAGCAGCTATCCCGTAGCCAAGAGAGCAGCCGAATGTCTCTGCCATGCCTATGCCCAGGAATATGGGGTGCATGTCAAGACAGCCCGCCTCGCCCAAACCTTCGGAGCAGGAGTTACGGCAGATGACAACCGCGTTTTCGCACAGTTTGCACGCAACATCATTGCCGGCGAAGACATCGTTCTTCATACCACCGGTGAACTGAGCCGCTGCTATTGCTATACAATTGACGCCATCGAGGCGATCCTTTTCATCCTGCTGAAGGGTGAAGACGGCGAGGCATACAATGTTGCCAACGAATCAACCTACATTTCCATCATCGATATGGCGAAGTTCCTCTGCAAGACTTTCAATCCCAACATACAGCCGGTCATCCAGCTGAAGGAAGGCATGGGCTATTCTCCGATGACCCGGCTCCGTCTGTCCTGTAGCAAGGTGCATCAGCTCGGCTGGATGCCAAGATACGACATGAAAACCATGTTCCAGCGTCTCATCACTTCCCTGAAAGCAGCAGCAGCTTCTCATTAAAACATCAAAAGCATCCATCAGCATCATGACATCCATTCTAAAGAAAATATACAAGAGTACATTGGGAATATACGAACGCAAGGACCTGTCGTCCTGGAGCCATACACCTGCCTGTTCTACTCCCATCTATGGCATCTACCATATCTTCTGCGACGCCAACTGGAAAGAGATGGTAAGGGAACAGATGCAGCATCTCGCCGACAGCGGACTGCTCGAGGCAAGCAACCGACTCTATATCAGCTGCATCGCCAGAAACGACGAAGATATCATGGAATTGGAAGATATCCTGCGACAATACTCGGCAGATAAGATAGAATTTGTTTCCAAGACCACCAATCCGCAGCGATTCGAATTTCCGGCACTCGACTATATGTATGAGAAATCGCAGCACGAAGACTTCCTCTTCTATTATTTCCATACCAAGGGAATCACCTATCAGACTCCCCTGAATCAGGAAGACAAGGAATTCAAGGGATTCGTGGATAAGATTGTGGCATGGAGAAGAATGATGGAATATTTCCTGATGAACCAGTGGAAAGTGGCTGTCAATACCCTGGAAGCGGGATATGATACCTACGGAAGCTATCTCTTCCCTCCTTTCAAGAACCGGATGTATGCCGGCAACTTCTGGTGGGCGAAGGCTTCTTATTTCAGAACGCTCCCTGCCCTAGACGAAGATACCAAACTGCACAACCGTTTCATGGCAGAAGAATGGCTGCTGAGCCTGCCGGGAGTAAAGGCTTTCTCGGCTTTCGATACGGTGGCAGACCTGTATTTTGTCAGGATTCCGCCAACCATTTATGAGGTCGGCAGACATTCCCTTTGGGATTCCCTCAAATACTGCACCATCTATACCTATAGAAAATATCAGCGCAAATGGTTCGGTTACAGCTATAAGCAGCACTGCCAACAAAAATTCCAGCAACTCAAGCAATCGCTTTAGTTGCTGGAATTTTCCATTTATAACTGGTTCATGACTTGAACTCCAACTTGCCGACGTGCAGATTCACCTTGTCCAGATCCGGCAACTGCATATAGTCGCCATATTGGTCGGTCAGCACCTTATCGTAGTTTCCCGGCACAGGCATCTGATGCCCCTCAAACTCCAGGGTGGTCAGCGGGAAGATGTCTTCCAGATGGCGCTCTACGACAAAAGGCACACCGAAAGCATCCAGATAGGCACCACCGGTCAGTTTGGCGATACCTCTCATCACCGGATAAATCAGCCGTTCATTCAGATGCACCCAGCGCATCACCTTGCCAATAATCACCTCATCCTGCAGATCCTTCCGCTTCAATATCTTGTAGGTGTGCCCGATGGTCTGCATCGACAACCGCTGCAGCCATTTGGGATGCTTGTCGATAGGAAAGATGTCTATGTAGATGCCCCGCTCCTTGAAAATCCGGTCATAGCCATTGTTCTCATCCAGCACTGAACGGCGGTCTCTCAGCTTGGCATACTGGAAGAAATAGTTTTCATCCGTCTGTCTGCATTGCAGCGCCATCGTTTCATCCAGTTCTCGGGGCAGAATCTCAATCATCTTCAGATAGTCCTCCCGAAGCATCTGCACATCCATATCATCATCCCAGGGAATGAAACCCTGATGGCGGGCTGCACCAATCAGTGTGCCGCCTATCAGCCAGTAACGGATGTGATGACGCTTGCAGATAGCATCAAAAGCCAGCAGCAGCTCTACCATCCTTTGCTGATGCTTCCACAGCAGAGAACCTTCGGGATTGAACCGGGCTCTCAACTCCTCATTACTATATTGTCTTGTCAGATTTTCCATCATATTCATCTATTTTTTCTTTAATACAAAATGGATACACTCATCCAAAATGGCAACCCGAGCCACTTTCATGACCACGAAATATAATACGGCTGCCATCACAACCCTAGCCAGAAGCAGAAATACCAGATTGGTAATGCTCATCGTTGCCAGATAGGTGAGGCTCATCACACCCAGAGCCGCCAGCAGGAACGGACAGGTATCTTTCAGAAAGTCCAGCGGACGGTAACTGATATAACGGTAAGCCAGCGCATACCATACAAACATCCAGACGATGGTCAATGCCACATAGACTGATACCATCAGATGGATGCCATAAGGCCAGAGAAGCAGCATCAGCACAATCTGGGTGACACTCAAGGAAACCGTACACCAGAAATAGGCACCAGATTTCCCCTTACTGATCACCACATTGGAAAACAGCGTATAAAGAGGCATCACCGAACCGCCCACGCACAGCATACGCAGCAGTTCTGCACTCGACTGCCATTTCTCGGTCAGCGTGATGATGATAAACTCATTGGAAACGAGTCCCAATCCGAACAGCAGAGGGAAAGAAAGGAAGCAGATAAACCTGACCATCTTTCTGAAAGCCATCAGCTGGCGCTCCCTGTCGTCAGAGAGATTTACCAGGGTAGGCTGGATCACCGGATTCAACATTCCCTGCAGCAGGAGATAACACTTCGAGTTCCACTGATAAGCCTGGTTGTAGCTACCCGTAATGGCATTGGTATAGAAACGGCCCAGCAGGATATTCATCACATTGTCGTTGATTTTGGTGGCGATGGTTGTGGCAGCTATCTTGAAGCTGAACGGAAACATCGTCTTCACGGGCGTGAAATCTATCTTCAGCGAAGGTCGCCAGGTGGAATAATGCCATACCAGCAGGGTGTTCAGTCCCACATAAACCACTCCCTGGGCAGCCAGAGACCAATAGGCAAAGCCATTCCATGCCATCAGAACACCCACGCTACTCGACAGCAGAACCGCCGTGATACTCGCCTTTGCCTGCTGCTTCACCATCATGTTCTTGAAGAGGAATGCAGCCTGAGCCGTACCCAGACTGGAAAAGAGAATATTGATGAATGCCAGCCGGCATAAGGATACCAGCCTTTCATCATGATAGAAATCGGCTATGAAAGGGGCACAAAAGAAAAGGATGACATAAAGAGAAGATCCCACTATGATGTTAAACCAAAACACGGAGTTGTAATCATTGGCTGTAGGATGCTTCAGATTACCGATGGCCGAAGCGAATCCGCTGTTCTGAAGAGCTATCGCTATGAGCGGGAACACATTGATCATCGCCATCATTCCATAGTCTTCCTTCGACAACAGTCTGCCCAGGACGATGCCGAATATCAGTCCGATAACCTGCATCGCCCCATTGTTCATGGCTCCCCAGAAGAGACCCTTTGCTGTTTTTTCCTTTAATGTTTCTGCCATTTAAATCTATTTTTTTTCTTGCTAAAATCATGAGAACTAGCGCTTGAAGAGACTCCTCACCACAAACCAGGTATGCACCAGAACCGTGGTGACAATGCCATAGTTGCTGCGCATCACCTCGAAACGCTCCTTGAGCGAAGCCTTGTGATTCTGCACCGACATGCCGCCATCCA
Source organism: Prevotella sp. TF12-30 (assembly GCF_003436715.1). NCBI lineage: Bacteria > Pseudomonadati > Bacteroidota > Bacteroidia > Bacteroidales > Prevotellaceae > Prevotella > Prevotella sp. TF12-30. Next base: position 52,802 of record NZ_QSQJ01000011.1, read on the forward strand.
GATAGTTGGTGATGACTGCATGGACATTGCGCAACGGAAGATGGCGCTGCTGAGCCGCCTTCATGATGCGGATGCACCAGTCCACATCCGCCGAAAGGCGATAGTGAAGATTATAATGAATCTGGCGGGCGATATCCGTGCGGGCATAAAACGACTGATGACAGACGAGCATACCCCACTTGAACGAGCGCCAGTTCAGCTTCTCGGGAGGCGAAAGACGGCGATGGCGCAGGAATCTTCCTTCGTCATTCACGATATCGGTATCTCCATAAAGCACGCCCGGCAGGTTCTCGCCCTCTCCTACGCATCCCTCCACATACTCCAGGGTATCGTCGGAAGGAAAGACATCTCCCGCATTCAGAAACACAAGATAGTCGCCCGTGGCACGGTCGATGCCCTTGTTCATAGCGTCATAGAGTCCCTTGTCAGGTTCCGAATACACCACGATTTCGTGGGCATTCTCTCCAGCCTTTGCCCTGTTCTGGTATGCCCGAACCATAGCCAGGGTCTTGTCCTTCGAAACACCATCTATGATCAGGTGCTCGATGTTGCAGTAAGTCTGCTTATTGACACTATCCAACGTACGCTGCAACACACGCTCAGCATTGTAGGTACAGGTTACGACGGTAAACTTAATCATATCCGGTAGTTTTTAAAGGCCATCGCCTGATTATACACCTCAACATATTTCAGCGCCACCGCATGCTGCGAATAGTTATGCATCACCTTCTGCAGGCACGCCTTCTTCAGATTCTCCTCATCGGCTTCTTCCAGCACCCAGTGGATTCCAGCCGCCAGATCCTTGGCATCGCGGTAGTTTGCCACATATCCGTTCTTCTGATGATCGATCATCTCCGGTATGCCGCCCACCTTGAATCCTACGCTCGGCACGCCGCAAGCCATCGCCTCCATGATGGTATTCGGCAGATTCTCCGACAGGGAAGGGAGCACGAAGACATCGGCAGCATTGTAGATATCTGCGATGCGCTTGTCATCACTCACATAACCGAGCGAAACGATCGGGAACGAAAGCTTGCCTTCGAACTCCTCGCTGTGTCCACCCAGTATTGCCACGCAGGTGTTCTCCCTCATCTCGGGATGCTGCTCAGCCATCAGCCGGCACGCCTCTATCAGATAATCCATGCCCTTATAGGGATTGGTGGCTCTCTGGGCGATGAAGAGGATGATGCGCTTGTCCTTCGGCAGCTGCGTGCGCAGACGGGATTCCAGCTTATCCTGCGGACAATAGACATGGGTATCTATCGGATTGGGAATCGTCTCGATGCGATGACCCGCCAGGAGTCCGCTCAACCGGGCTTCCGCTGCCAGCCATCTGCTGCAGGTAACAAAGGAAAGAGCCCCGCTGTTATACACCTTCTGCTTCTTCTTCCATATCTTAGCCGACAGATCGTTCTTTCCCCCGTTTCCCGGCAGATACTTGCAGTTGCCGCAGCCATTGTTGTAATGATGGCAACCCAGGGTAAGATGACAGATGGATGAAGCCGGCCAGATGTCGTGCATGGTCCATACCACCGGTTTTCCGCTGCTGATGATCTTCCGGATGGTCTTCAGCGAAAGCATGCCCTGGTTGACCCAGTGCAGATGGATGATGTCAGCCTCCTTGAACTCTGGCAGTGAAGTGATGTCGTATCCCGCATTGGCGATATCAAGTGCAAAGAGATTCTTCTTGGAAAAATGAAGGTGGCAGAAGATGCACCAGCGCTCCCACAGGAAATTCCACTGCATCCTGAGCGAGCGTGGCAACCCTACCACGGTAATATCATCGGTCACCTTATCGCGCACCAGCATCTTAGCCTTAACACCATTGTTGTTAAGGGCATCCATCAGGCGGTTGGCAGCTACGGCAGCTCCACCCGCCTTCTCACTTGTATTTACTATGAGTACTCTCATGATTATCCTTTTAATTCTGCTTGCAAAGATAATGTAAAAATTTGAGTTGGCGAAGAAAAAAGGAGACTTTTCTGAGATAAAGAGAATGTTTTTTCTGAAATGATGAGAATGTTTTCTGAAATGATGAGAATGGATATAATAAAACATGCCACAACTCTCAACGAGCTGTGGCATGCACTATGTTTAACTTAAAAATTCTAATCAAAATAGTCTCACGACCTTCTCAATTATCTGTTAAACAATCTACCTTAAAACCTAATAACTAAAAACCTAAATCTATTACTACTAACCTAAACAATCTATTAACCTTTTGACGCTGCAAAGATAGTACTTTTTCTACGAATCTCCAAATAATTCGGCAAAAAAAGTATTATTTTTGAGATTTTTTGATATAAATCAACGAATTATTAGAAATTTCATCAAAAACTAACGAGTTTTTAACCCTCATTAAGCCTTTTCTATCAATACTGTAGCGTAAGCTGAGATTCCTTCCATTCTTCCGGTAAAGCCCAACTTCTCTGTGGTTGTAGCCTTGATGGAGATCTGGTCTTCCTCTACACCCATCACTTTTGCCAGGCATTCCTTCATGGCAGGAACATGCGGATTGAGCTTCGGACGCTCTGCACAGACCGTTGCATCGATGTTGCCCAGGGTATATCCCTTGGTGGCAATCAGGTCCATCGTCTTCTTGAGCAGAATCTTGGAATCCACATTGAGGGTCTCTGCTGCCGTATCAGGGAAATGATAACCGATATCACGCATATTGGCTGCACCCAGCAGGGCATCGCAAATGGCGTGAATCAACACGTCGGCATCACTATGACCGAGCAAACCCAACTCATAATCTATCTTGATACCACCCATCCACAAGTCACGGTTCTCTACCAACTTGTGAACATCGTATCCAAATCCTACACGAATATTCATAATTCTATTATTGATGATTAAAGTTATTAATATGTTTATATTCTCTATTTATTATCTTCCAACAAGGCTCTTCCTCCCTTATTGCCAGCCTGCCTATCGCTTGAACAGGTCTTTCAATCCGTCCATATCGAACGCCAGCGTAAAGCGCAGGGTCTGGTCGAGCGGATTGCTCTTGGCGGTGGCTACCACATAGGAAGCATCGAGCGAGAAGACATTCATCTTGAAGCCGGCTCCCACCGTGAAGTACTTGCGGTTGCCCTTGCTCTGGCTCTCGTGATGATAGCCGGCACGCAGGGCAAACTTGTCATTATATACATACTCGGCACCTACGCCATAGTTGATTTCCTCCAGCTCTTCCTTGAATCCGCCTGGGGCATCGCTGAAGCTCCTGAAGATGCCGCTGATGCCCGAAATATCGTTGTATTCGCGATGCACACGGTCTTCATACTCCGAGTTGTCCTCTCCCTCCTTCTGAGCAGGAACCGTCGGTACGAGATACTTGTTGGCATCTGCGGCTATGGTAAAGCGGTTGTACTCGTCGATAGGAATCATCAGTGAGGCGCCCAGACGCAGATTGGTAGGCAGGAACTCGCCATACTCCTGACCGCTGAAGGTAATCTTGCTGCCGATATTCGAAATGTTCAGACCTACGCCCAACTGGCACTCACGCGGTCCGATGTTGACATAGTTCTGATAATAGGCTGCGATATCCGCCGCAAAAGCCGAGGCTGGCGAATTTTCCTCCTGATAGTCGAAGCGCAGGTCGGAATAGATCCAGCGGATGGCTGCCGCCAGGGAAAATTTCTCGCTGAGCATCAGAGAGTAAGCCACATCAATCGACATCTCATAGGGATTGATGGTCATCGTATTGTCGTTTTCTCCCGGCTCAGAAAGAAACACCTCACCCATGTTGAAGTAACGGAGCGAAGCGGATACGGCACTGTAATCGCCTATGCGGTAATAGCCCGAGAGATAGGCGAGATTCATGTCGTTGACCAGCGAGCGGAGCCATGGAGTGAAGTTCAGCGCCACGCCCGCCCTGGAGATGTTGAAGGGATACTTTGCCGGATTCCAATACTGCGAGTTGACATCCGGATCGGTTGCCGCACCCACATCACCCAGACCTCCGCCACGGGCATCGGGCGCTATGGTCTGAGAGATGACGGCATAGTTTACCGGATTGAAAAGACTCTCCTTGGTATCTCCCTCTCCGTTCTGCGCCGATGCCGTCAGCGCCCATACCGAGAGGAAACCGGTTGCGAATATCTTGACGATTCTATTCATACTACATTATTTTATATGATGATATTTTCTATTTTATAATGATCAGTTTCCGGGTCTTGGAGGCATAGCTGCTGCCATCCGATGAAACCTTGACCCGATACAGATAGATGCCCGTACCCAGAGGGCGACCGCCATCTACCGATAGATCCCACTTCACGGTATAGACCTCCGAAGCCGGTACTCCGCTCTCGGCATGGCGCCAGAGCTGTCTGCCCGAAGTATCATAGAGTTCGATCACCACATCCATCCGGCTCTCCGTCCTGTCGTGAGAAACGATGAAGGTGGTGCTGCTGCGGGCTGGATTCTCCGTCACGCCCACATCGAAGAGTGATGGAGCCAGACCGCTAACCACATTGAAGTGGAGGGTGGTGGTAGAACTGTTGTTCTGGATATCCCATGCCGTGAAGGTAAGCTGATGCCTGCCTGCCGGGAGTACCGGAATACTGTAGCAGGTGGAACCGCTGGTATAGGTTCCGAAATCATACGAAAAATAACCGTTGAGATTGTAGGTCTTCGACTGATCTCCGTCTATCACCAGCTTCAGGTCATGGCCGAGTCCGCTTCCTGCGGCATTGATTCCGTCCTTGTCTGATATCCTTGCCACGAAATAAGGGGTGGTATTCACATTGCCGCCATCCACGAAGGTAGGCGAGTTCAGATAGCAGAATACCGACGGGCCGATGGAGTCATTTTCTGCCACCACGCTGCCGCCCACCTTGAACCGTGCGCTTTCTCCATTCGCCCGCAGCGCCTTGTCGTTGCTGACGGCATAGAGATTCATCAGTCCGGTATCACCCGAATAATTGATATCCTTAGGTACGGCAAAGCTGAAGGCGAACTTTCCGCCGGATACGCTGTCAGCACCCTGATAGAGCGTCTTCTGGCGGTCGTAATACTGGAAGGCGGAAGAGGCACCGTCGGCAGTGGCATCATTCAGCTTGCAGGTAACCAGTTCCCTGGAATCCCTTACCGTAGCCGTCACTACCCCCTGGAAATCCACATCCGTCTCTACATGTCCCGCAATCCTGGCTATATCTCCGGCTCTCAGCAGCGGAACCGTATCGGTGCGCTGGCAGGAGATGCCGTTGATGGAATCCACCACCACCTTCATCATCGGCAGGTTGAGCGAGAGGGCAGGATCTCCGAGCAGGGCATACTGCAGATGGTTTTCCGAGCGGTCTATCTCGCCCGCCATCACATTGCCCAGCATCACGTCGTTCTGTGCCAGCCGGTGTGCCTCGCCTATCGCAAGTGGCTTGCCGTCTTCCCGGCTCAGCACCCTGCGCAGGAAGGCACGGTTCATATACTTGTTCTGCTGGGCAAACACGGTACGCGTGGTACCGTAGAATGCCACAGCTCCACCTTTTTCATTCAGCAGGGCAGCCTCGCCGATGGTAGATTTCGTACCGTCATAAGGCATGATGTCGCAGGATGCCGTCACCCACAGCGGCAGATTCTCGTTTCTGAACGATTCGAAATCCGTAATCTTGAGCACGTTTTCATGCGAAATCTGGGTCTCGCTTCCATGTCCGGCATAATCCATCACCAGGGCACCATTAGCCTGCTGCTGCCTGATGATACTGGCAACTTCGGGATAGGAATTTCCCGTTGAGGAGGTCTGTCGGGTATAGGCATCCCACATCACCTTTCTGATGAGATAGCCCGGATACAGCGAGGCGATGTCGTCTGCCACCTCGTTGGCATCCGCCATGTGGAGATTCTCGTTGCCGTCATCGCCCATGAACATCAGGGTGTTCTGCCAGGCTCCGGCATTGGCGTTCTTCTTGTAATTGATGGTTTTGTCCACCAGTATCCTGGCTTCCTGCGCCGTGGTCACGGGGAATCGTCCTACCGCCACATCCTGCAGTTCGGTTTTCGGATCGGCTCCCTTTCCTTCGCCGATGATTCCCAGCCAGCTGTCGCTCACATAGCAGGTGGTCTTGCTGAACGAGTCATCGCTCTCATGACAGAGCAGGTAATCATCCGGATTCAGCAGTCTGCAGTCGGCCGTGAGCATCCGGTTGTCCCATACGCAGTCGCCGAAGAGCAGGAGATACTTAGGCATGTCAGCAGCCGTAGCCGCCCTGTCGCTCAGCATCCGCAGATAGCGGCGGTAGGCATTGGCATCGGGGGTACCGCTGGAGAATTCATTATAGAGTTCATCGGCGGGCACGATATTCACGCGCAGCCCGTCGTGGGTTTCGTGGAATTCCTTGAGCCGCTGTGCCTGCCTGAGCAGTTTCTGCGAGGTTGGGATGATGATCACCATATCAGCAGCCCCGTCGGCATGATGATCCTGCGGTGTGATGCCATACACATACTCGGCTGCAGGAATCTGGCTTCCGAAACCGGCAAAGGGCGCAGGTTGCTCCCAGGTTACAGCTACATAATCCAGATGAACCGGTCCGCCGCTGAGTGGCTGTATCTCGATGGTATCCTTCTCCCTGAAATCCTGAAGCGGATAGGTGGCGCTCCTTTCCACGCCTACCGTATAGGCACTGCTGCTGGTATTGACAGGCAGTTGGAGGCTCATGGTTCCCAGTTCCTGCTGGTTCTTCCTGATCTGCACCTGGGTGTTGGTACCGGCGGTAACAGCCACCACCAGCTTTCCCCGGCTGCATCCGGTAGGATTGGTGATGACCACCTTCTGGGTATCGCCCACCTTGACGGCTGTAGGATGGAAGAGATTCCTTCCACCCTGCATCCAGCTGAACCCATCTACTTCAAAAAGAGAATGATAATCTTCCGGCATCGGATGGCAGGAAGATACGAAAGAGGCTGAATCTGCCCAGAGACTCGGCGCCTCATCGCTCTGGGTGATGAAATAATAGCCATAGTCTGAATAGGGATTGCGGGTACGCACCATAGCCGTCGGGCTGCTCCAGCTCACCGCACCGCGGGCATAGAAATAATGTCTGCCATCCACTACATACTGCGGTACCTCCTTCAGGTCGTCAGTCTCCCGAATATCCTGGGCATAGAGCGCTTCGTTCTGGAGATTTCCTCCATAACCGTAGATCTTCACCTTGCTGATATCCGAAAAACCGGCACGGCGCACCACGTCGGCAGTCAACTGATGAATACCCGTTTCGCTCACCCTGATCTTTGCCCATTTTCCGCTTGCCAGCACAGAATGGTCGGCATAGGCAGGAGTAGCATCCTCCCCGGCACGGGTCTGCAGTCGGGCTTTCTGCTGCGAACGTTTCAGCAGATGCGAGTGGCTCTGCGAACGTTTCAGCGGCTTCGCCTGGATATCCAGCATGAAGCTCACCAGCGCCTGGTATCTGTGCTCCCTGAAAACGAGAGGAGAAAAGGAAATCACCAGCAAGCCTTGTTTCCGGCATTCGGTTACCTGCTGGCAGATGGCCACCTGCTCGGGAAGAGCAGCGCCCGAAAGCCGGTTGTAATGAGAAATATCGGTAGCAGGCATATCCACATACTCCGGATATTTCACTGTTACCGTATAGATAGAATCCTGATAATCACCCTGCAAAGGCAAAGAATATACGAATTGGGGCAATATGGAGTCCACCTTCACCTCCTGCGAGGTAAGGTTGAAGAATCTCTGTGCCGCAGCAGGAAGCGCCAGCAGCACCAGCACAGCCACGAAACAAAGGTATTGCCATATTCTACTCTTATTCATATATTCTTTTATATATTCTTTATTTACACATAAAGTCGAGCACCTTTCTATCTTCGAGATAGCCCTCCAGATGGTCGTCGATCTTCACTGGACCGCATCCTGTAGGACAACCCGTATAGAGCAGGTCTCCAGTCTTGAGCGTAAAATACTGGCTGATGTAGGAGATGATTTCATCCACCTTGTAGAGCATATCGCTCGAACAGCCTTCCTGCACATTCTCGCCGTTAATGTTGAGATGGAAGTGGATAGCCTGGATGTCACGGAACTTCTGGATATCCACCCATTCGCCGATAGCGGCAGAACCGTCGAATCCCTTGGCAAGCTCCCATGGCTGACCCGCCTCTCTCAGCTTCTTCTGCATCTCGCGGGCGGTAAAGTCGATGCCCACGGTCACCGCATCATAATAGCGGTGGGCGAAACGCTGCGGAATGGTCTTTCCCAACTTGCAGATGCGCACCACCAGTTCGGTCTCATACTCTATTCTTCCCAGATGATCCGGGATGAAGAAAGGCTTGCCGTTGTTGAGCAGCGCAGAATCAGCCTTGGTAAAAATAACAGGACGCTCTGGTTTAGATAACGTACCATGCAGCGATTTATTGTGTTCGGTATAGTTCATACCGATAGCAAATATCTTCATAAACCCAAAAATATATATAAAAAAGAAATGGGAGTTAGAAGCAAAGCTAAGCTTTAACTCCATAACTCCCGGATATTCTAATTTAACTATAAGTCAAATTAATGCTTGCTTTTGAGTAATGATTACTCAGCAGCAAGAGTAAAGCGCTGGTAAGCAACGATCTTGAGATCCTTGCTCTGAGAAGCGAGGTACTGAGCAACAGTCTGCTTGTCACCATCACCGAACTGGAACTCCTGGTCAACGAGGCAGTTCTCCTTGAAGAACTTAGCCAGACGACCATTTGCGATGTTCTGGATCATAGTTGGGTTCAAAGAAGCAGCCTTCTCCTCACCTACAGTCTTCTTGATGTTGCGAGCCTCCTCAGCCTGCTCAGGAGTCAACCAACCCTTCTTGGTGTTGCTCTCGATGTGATCCTCAGAGTCAACGTGAGCTGGGTTGATGCCAGCCTTCTTCAAAGCAGCGTTAACTGCCTTCTCTACGAGCTCTTCCTTAGTCTTGGCAACAGCAACCTCGAGCTCTGTCTTCTTAGTCTCCTCAGAAACAGAAGACTCGTCGAGAGCTACAGGGCGCATAGCAGCTACCTGCATAGCTACCTTGTGACCAGCCTCCGCGTTGTTCTCGTTGAGCTGAACCATAGTACAGAGAGTGTGCTTGTTCATGTGGTCGTAAACCTCGATGTTGTCACCCTCGAGAACGCAGTAGCCGTCGAGCTCCATCTTCTCACCGGTGATACCAGAACGCTGTGTAACAGCAGCCTGAGCATCAGAGTCGCCGATCTTCAAAGCCTTCACCTCGTCGAGAGTCTGAGCCTTTGCAGCGATAGCAGCATCGAGGATGTCAGATGTCAACTTGATGAAGTCAGCACCGTTAGCTACGAAGTCAGTCTCACACTTCAGAGCGATGATAGCAGCGAAATCGTTAACCTTCTTAACGAGAACGCAACCGTTAGAAGTCTCACGGTCAGAACGCTTTGCAGCGATAGCGAGACCACGCTCACGGAGCAACTCCTTTGCCTTATCGAAATCACCTTCAGCCTCTGTGAGTGCCTTCTTAACGTCAGCAAGACCAGCACCAGTCATAGCGCGAAGTTTCTTGATATCTTCAATTGAAACAGCCATAATATTTTCTAATATTAAAAGTTAATAATAATCTTTGGTTTAAAAGTACTAAAGCCATCGAATCATAAAACAGAATCAATGGCTCCAGTATATTTTTGTTTGCCTAATTACTCAGCCTCGTCCTTGCGAGCAGCCTTCTTCTTAGGCTGATCCTTCTGCTCTGCAGCAGCCTTGTCGTCAGCCTTCTCAGCCTTACGCTCCTCAAGACCCTCAGCGATAGCACCGCAAACTGCAGAGAGGATAGCCTCTACTGAGTCCTTAGCGTCATCGTTAGCTGGGATAACGTAGTCGATATTCTTTGGATCTGAGTTAGTATCAACGATACCGAACACAGGGATACCAAGACGGTTAGCCTCCTTAACAGCGATGTGCTCCTTCATTACGTCAACTACGAAGAGTGCGCTTGGGAGACGTGTCAAGTCAGCGATAGAACCGAGGTTCTTCTCCAACTTAGCACGCTGGCGGCTGATCTGCAGCAACTCGCGCTTTGAGAGGTTAGAGAATGTACCATCGTTCAACAGCTTGTCGATGTTTGTCATTTTCTTAACTGCCTTACGGATTGTAGGGAAGTTGGTAAGCATACCACCAGCCCAACGCTCGTTTACGTATGGCATATTGATAGAAGCTGCCTTCTCGGCAACTGCATCCTTAGCTTGTTTTTTAGTAGCGACAAACAGGATCTTCTTACCTGTCTTGGCGATTTCCTTGAGGGCCTCAGCAGCCTCGTCAACCTTAGCAACAGTCTTGTTGAGGTCGATAATATGAATACCGTTACGCTCCATGAAGATGTAAGGAGCCATTGCTGGATTCCACTTGCGACGGAGGTGTCCGAAGTGGCAACCTGCCTGAAGTAACTGGTCAAAATTTGTTCTTGACATTGTCTTTTCTTGTTTAAATGTTGTTTACTTTCTTTTGAATTCTAGCTAGAATCAGTCGATGAGTAGTCCCCGATTAATGGAATCTCACCGATTTAGATACTAAACTTTTTAGTTCAGCTATAATAATCTGAATATATATATAAATATATGTATAAGATTAACGCTTGCTGAACTGGAAGCGACGACGAGCCTTTGGCTGACCTGGCTTCTTACGCTCTACAGCACGTGAGTCACGTGTCATGAAGCCTGCATCCTTCAATGCCTTCTTATCGTTAGCGTCGATCTTAACGAGTGCGCGAGCGATAGCGAGGCGGAGAGCCTGGCTCTGACCGGTGAAACCACCACCGTCGAGGTTTGCCTTAATATCATACTTACCCTCAGCCTCGAGCAACTGCAATGGCTGCTTTACTACATAGCGAAGGATTGCTGATGGGAAATATGTCTCAATATCTTTCTTGTTGATTGTGATCTTACCTGTACCCTCTGAGAGGTATACACGAGCTACAGCGCTCTTACGGCGACCAATTGCATTAATTACTTCCATTCTACCTTAATTATTTATACTGGTTAATATCAATTGCCTTTGGCTGCTGAGCCTCATGCTTGTGCTCTGTGCCATCGTAAATGAAGAGGTTGTCCATCAAAGAGCGACCGAGAGGGCCCTTTGGCAACATACCCTTAACTGCGTGACGGAGGATCTTGTCCATTCCATCAGGACGCTTGCGCAACTCAGCTGGAGTATTGAAGCGCTGACCACCAGGGTAACCAGTGTAACGTGTGTAAACCTTATCAGTCTCCTTCTTGCCAGAGAATACAGCCTTAGCTGCGTTGATAATGATTACGTTGTCACCACAATCTACGTGTGGAGTGAAAGTTGGCTTGTACTTACCACGAAGCAACTTAGCAACCTTTGAGCAAAGGCGACCTACTACCTGGTCTGTTGCATCGATTACAACCCACTCTTTCTTAGCTGTCTCCTTATTAACAGAGATAGTCTTGAAACTTAATGTGTCCATTTTAAAATTTAAATTTACTACTAAAAAACGTTTTAATCTTTTCTTACTCACTTAATTTCGGATAGGTGATTCACTAACCGCAAATCCCGGCCACAGGATGTGCTATTAACACACCATACCCAGGGGACTCTAAGTGTATCCCCGAAATAATCGGACTGCAAAATTACACATTTTTATTTGATTATGTGTAAGTTACGAGCCGCAGCCCTTATCTTTTATAATTATTTAACTTAGTTTGTCGTGTTTTGTTATTTTCATCCGTTTTTATGGCTTTTTGCATTTCCCAAGCATCTCCTATATATAATCAAGCTTCTTCTGTACATATCAAGCTTCTTCTATATATAATAAGGTGTAAGGTTCGCAGTGAGCCCCACACGCCCTGAAAGGGCAAAAGCTTTCAGACACAAGGCATAAAAACAGCAATGGGATTTCGATACCCCTATCGAAACCCCATTGTTATTCTTGTATAAGTAAAAGATGATGAAAGCGTTTCACAACGCCGTTTTATTTTTTCTGGTGCAAAGGTACAACAAAAACCGTATGCTAGGGGGTAATTTTTGGCATATATGGGGGTAAATTCTGTTTTTTCAGCATATATCAAGCCAAAATTACCCCCCCTAAACGATTTTTACTACTTAATCCATCTTTTTTCAAGGTCAAAATCTAAAGAAAAAGAACTTAAATATACGATTACTACCATACCAATGAAACTATTCCGGGGATAGGAATGAAACTATCCCAGGCTACCAATGAAACTATTCCCAGGAATATCTATGAAACTATCCAGGAATATCAATGAAACTATCCCCTCATTAGATGACGGTAATCCAGATACCTTCCCCCTGATTCTCCGCTGCCTGGATGCGATTCATCAGACGATGGAGCCAGATACGGGAGTTCACCACCATACCCTTCAGCTTATTCTCACCCACCAGGATGCAGCCCTGGGTATCGTCGGGATAGTTGCCGGCATGGATGCGGATGCCCTCGAAACCGGGAACACCCTGCACATACGGCAACCACTTCTTGAATCGGGGCGACTTGGTGATAAGTACACGATACGAACCCTCGGGGATGGCGGTATGGCCCGGAATCTTTCTCGCCACCTTGCCGCTCTCCCGGCTGAAACGGGCATTCTCCTCCTCCGGCTTCAGCTCTATCCCCTTCAGGTTGCGCCAGGTTGGCTCCAGGGTGTCACAGAAGTAGCTCTCCTTAGACAACTTCTCCAAATCGAAACGATGTTCGAAACTGCGCTTGTCACCGGCTGTCTTGCCGCTAAGCACCTTGCGCTCCACATCACCATCAGCCAACAGATAAAGTCGGCCGATGGTATAAGTATTCTTCTTAGCTATACGCTCTAAAACTATTTCCATAAGTAAATCAAAATAAATTAAAGTTTAGAAATTAAGATAATTCCTGCCCATCACATCTGTATTTCAGCTTCGTAAAACTGTGATAACTGTTACTGTGATAGTTCTCGCTGCCACGTTTCACGTATTTTCTATACACCCAGGTAGAAAGCAGGTGCGCCGTACCCTCTTCCGAGAGTCCCAGGGCTGCACGAGCCTCCACCACCTGCTGCTCGGTAAACGTATCCGGCAACGACTGCAGGAGATTGGAAGGGCCACGCTTGTTGGAATGCTCGCCCACATTGTTCGCCTTCTGGATGTCCTCCTCGAAGAAACGCATCTTGCACCACAGGTCGTAACGCTCACTCCAGCGGATGAAATCCTCTATTTCCGGCTCCCATCTGCAGCCATTGGCAACATAGAGCACGCACGCCTTGAGATAGGCTATCACGTTGGCACGGAACGTGAAGTTCTCGTAGATTCTGTTCTGGGCAACCTGCGAAAAATCCGCATTCTCCTCACTCAGAATCTCAGCCAGACGGTAAGCCTCGGGGCAATCTATCAAGCCGGTAGCCATACAGAGGTTCTCGATATAGGGCTTCAGCTCCTTGCGGAACTGATCATCGTAGGTGCCATACACCGGAATCTTATCGCCGATTTCTCTTTCGGGAATGGTACAGAAGTTGATTCGGCTCAGCGGACCGTCTGTCAGCACCTTGGAGAAATAACGCTGTCCCTTCTGGATGGTGGTAGAGGCATTCCAGTTGAAACGGACGGTTACTCGCTCGGTGACACTTTGGGTTCCCACTCGTGTTTGTCCATATTGATTACCTGGGTCAAAGGCGAGGCACATGATACGGAAATGCTGGTTGCCGATACCTTTCAGGGCATCAAACTGGTCAATCTCGTTGAGCGAAGTATAGAGGAAGTGGCCTTTGGCTTCTGCCGTACGCATCACAAAGGCAGGGTTGGTCATATCCGCATCTATCTCCTGTATAATGAGATTATCGGGTCTTTTGCGCTTATCCTTGTTGGCGCCCTTGCGCATCATTTCCTCCTTCCACTCCTTCTCACGCTTCAGGTTTTCCTGGTCACGCTTACGGATATCCTCCATAATCATCGAAATCGGCATCTGCACACAACTTTTACCTGCGCCCGTGCCTGCAAGGAGGCAGGTCATCAGGGTAGCTTCGTGCTCCACATTGTCGATATATCTGAATCTGGTATTCCAGAGATGGGTTGCCAGCGGAGGGAAAATGGCATGCGCCACAGCCGGCTGATAAATCTCCGGAGTCTTCGAGATCAGCAGTTCTACCAGCTTCGGCAGCTTCCCGGGCATAGGAGGTGGAGGCGGATAAGAGGCGTTACAACTTTGAACACAGGCGTTACTTTGAACATTAAGCATTGAACCCGCCAGGCGTTCCGGGGATTTGCAATCCCCGGCAAGCAAGCTCTTAGCAGCCTGCTCCGCCAAGGCATTCACCCGAATCACATCCCTCGAAAAAGGCTTGGAGCTGTCCCCATATTTCGAATAGAAGTCATGGATCAATTGATGGCAGTCATTCTCCTGATAATAGCTCGGCATTCTCTTCGCCACCACCTTCATCAGTTCCTCCTCACTCATCACACGAGAAGCGCCAGCGCTCATAATGGCGAGCAGAGAGGAGTGTCTTGACCCGACGGTATCAATATTCATCCCCTTCAGTCCCGCAGATTCCTGGAAGAGGTCGAAGGCAATCAGATTCTTGGCATCAACTTGCCCTGCTTCTTGGGCTGCCAGTCCGCCAGCTTTCTGAGCATCTCCAGTATGGCTGATATAATCATCATCAGCACGATGGCTATTACCAGGTTGGGCAGGCTGAATAGCAGCGCCAGAAGAAACAGCAGAATGGCTGTCAGTGCCCTGAAATCGATTGTCTTGAACATCGTCATTACTTTGAACTTTGAGATTTGAACTTTGAACTTTATGATTACTATCATTAGGTACTTGCCCCTGGAAGTCTCCCGCCAGGCGTTCCGGGGATTTGCAATTAGGTACTTGCCCCTGAAAGCCCCCCGCCAGGCGTTCCGGGGATTTGCAATCCCCGGCAAGCAAGCTATAGCGAGCCGTCCCCTTACCGTCAATCGTAAGCCCACGCTTGAGGAAAGCCTCTCTGCGGGCTTGAATCTCCTCATCCGGCAGAACCCCATACCACTCCTTCGAGCGATAAATCTCGGAGTCCTTATCCGTGATAAAGATGATTCGCTCGGGCGTGATGCAGCTCTTGTCGTAGGGAATCCCAGCCGCCTCACAATACGCCTTCTGCGTCTCTTCAATCGTCATCCCCATCGGCATTCTGATATCAATATGCAGCTTCTTTCTAGCCGAATACTCCAGATGCAGCAGCTTCCCCTTCCATATCGTGTTACTGCAGTTCAGCTCACGAGCCTTCTCCAGTGCAGCATCCACATACTCCACATCATCCACATCAATAGTCGTCTGAAAGAGGAAGCTTTCAGGCACCGCATCCTCACTAGAGCGGTGATTATTCCTGAACTTAGAATAATGAATGGCACGGATAGGCAGCTGTCTTTTCAGCCCCTCGCGTGCCTTCTTCACCGCCTTTTCATCACCAGCATCTACGCCGGGGATAGCCTTCTCCCCACGTATCTGCGCAATCACACCCTTCAGCCACGGCTGTGCTATCAGGGTGTCATAGACATACAGGGGCTGGGAAGAGCTCAATCTTCCCATATTGCCCTTGCGTGCCGGATTTAAAGCCATTACCTGTTGCTTTATCGCCATATTTCCATTTTTAATGATTATCCCAAATTCTTCACCTCATACAGTTCAGCAAGCTCCCAGAATCTGCGGGCCAGATCATGGATAAACTTCCTGCCCTTCTCGGTCCATACGAGATAGGTATGCGTAACCGCCTTGCCCATCTTCTCCTTTCTGCCATCGCATTTCGGATCCAGGAAGGCATTGTATCGGGTGCGGCTCTTCGCCAATCCCATGTGCGCATACTCCGCATAGAGCATGTACTGCCCACTCTGGTAATACTGGATATGCAGGGCACAGAGCGAGCGGTTCAGCTCCTGCGCCGTAACCCCCAACTCCTTCGCCACCTGAGTCGTAGTGAAGCAGGAAACGGAATCCAGCACATTGTCACTGTAGATCGCCTTCGGCATCAGCCCATCCACCTGGTGCTCCAGATGGATGATGTTCTCACCCTTTCGGGCGATATTCACCACCTGCTCATCCACCACGCCATTCAGTCTGCGGATTTCCACATCCTGCTCCTCGATCAGCTTTCTCTGCTGCTCCAGCAGTTCCTCCTTCTTCTTCAGGGTAGCCCGGAGAATCTCCTCGGCATTGCGAATCGTCTCCTCCTCGCTCTCCCCCTCCTTCACCGGGATATAACCGCCCGTCTTGCGAATCTGCGGCAGCACCACCGAGGTAACCCAATCCTTGAATTTCACCGCCGATGGCAACTTGGAACCTAGCACCAGAGCATAGAAGCCGCTCTCGTTTACGAAGATCATCTGCGTTAAACGTTTGGCAGGAGTTCCATCCTTCTTCATGCCCACCTCTACCCATACACCACGTTTTATGGTGTCATCACACCTAACATGCTGTTTTACAGAGTCTGACGATTTCTTATATCCCAGCGCATCACACAAATCCTTTGCACAGAACCAAGGATCGCCCTTCTCATCAGTAGCGGTGCGAACCGTTCCGAACTCCGGATTCTCAAAAACAGCAACCTGTGCAGCCTGTTTCTTATTGGCTTCCTTCTTGTCGACCACCTTCTTACCAGTCTGCACACTCTTCTTAGCAGAGCCGGCATTCTTGCCATCCTCTGCCTTCTGAATTTTTGAATTCATCATAAGCAAAAAAAATTAAGTAAATATATAAAAGGTACCCGATGGATACCTTCGTAAAAAAAACACTAAAAGTTTCCACAATAAAAAAATGTATCAACCTTGTCAAAGACCGATGGGCTGATACGCTGCGCCACTTACAACATGGCAGGAAACCTATCCCAGCATCCTGGCGATAGAAAACGCAAAAGCCCCAGACCTCAGAACCGGTATCGTTCTGAAATCTGGGGCAAAAGTAGAAAGAATACTCCGTTACGCCTTTTCCGCCGAATGCGCCAAATTGAATTCGGCGGAAACAAGAAAGGGGCAAAACCATCGTCTTGCCCCTCTATATCAATATCTTACAGAGATATAATTATTTTCTTTACGTCAAACGGCATCCACTATTCGGCGGAAAGCTTCAATCTTCTAGCGACTTCATATAGTCCTCAACACTTACCTCCACATCAACATCAATATGACCTGCGATAATCTTTTTTCTGATATAATCGCCATACGATTTCTGTGTAACCTTCATTTCGAGATGGCAATCTTCTCGCAAGAACCGTGAGATAGATGCCCCATTAGGAGTTCCCGAGTACAAGTAGCCCCGACCGCTCCAATACTGGAAGAAAGCTGCCACGCTCTTATTAAGCAATCCGTCGGTGGTAGAAATCTGCTCATTAGAGATATGATGCAACTTGAGATAGTTCACGAAAGCATGCGCCATTTTCTCTGTCAGGTTCACATCCTTCTCGCCATTCTTATCGGGAAAGAGCACCTCAGCCACTCTTCCGGCAGCCGGGGAAGCACTTTTTTTCGCATCATCCACCGGTTTGCATCCTTCAGAATCAGAATCATCATCAAAGAATTTTGCCATGATTTGCTTGAGGGCTTCAGCCGTTACGTTTCCCCCGATAGTTAACTCCTTATGATGGTCGTTGTGGACGGCACCATCCTCATAATATGCATTCATTGTCTATTTGTTTTAGAATCCAACATCATTTTATTTGAAGCATTACTTTCAGGAGCCAGATAGACCTGACTCCTATGATCTTCATGCATCGCACCTTCACCATAATAAGTCCCACAATTAACAACCGGAGTTTGCGGCATGAATTTCTGCATAATCTTCTCAGACAGCTCAGGCTGAATCTTAGCCCATGCCGGGTCTTTTGCCAGGAGGAGAGATAGATTACCAAAGATGGCTGATGCCGTGGAAGGATCCAGACGCAGCAACTGCGTCTCTATCAAATCAACGGGCACGCGCGACTCTACAGCCTCGGCAAATTTCTTCGTAACCTTCTCCATTTCAGAAGACAACTTCCCCACAGAATCCTGCAACTCCCTTCGCTGCTCATCCAGCTCATCATAACTCATGTATCTAGTCTTCATCATCTCCTCAAAATCAGATCCAAAGATGATATTGCACAATTCGTCCAAATCTTCTCTCTGTGAAGTAGTCTTCAAGATATCCTCCAGTTTTGCCATGTGTCTTGCCAGTTTCTCCTTACTCTTGGGAGTAACAAACAATTCATCCTTTCGCATGAGAACCGCTTTACGGAATATGTGCACATAAGGATGAAAAGACTGGGCAACAGCCACATTGTTGATAATCTGCACGAAGCCCTTGAAATGAGACCCAACGATTCTTCTTACCATAAAAGAATACACATTTGTCAAGTAATCCCAGTTTTGCTCCAGCTGTTCCTCCAGAAAATCCTTATGCTTTTCTGACAAATCCGTGTGCTCTATCATCAGGTAAGCCGACAAAACGCACAGCATTTCTCCACGCACGCTATCACCGCTAACCTCCAGTTTCTCTAGCTCCTTATCAATTGCATTCTCTGGCCATTGCTTGATATATGGACGGTAAGACTGGTCCATAATGCATCGCAATAAATGGAAGAAATTATATAGTCCGCCCACTCTGTAGTATGCAGAATTCAGAAGATCCATTATATTATGCTCGCCTACGAGTTTACCAAGCTCATCATAGGCATACATCCATAAGGATACAGGATAAAGCACATCAGAACAATCGATGCTCTCGGAATAATCACCCGACAGAAGACGCCAATAGATAGGTTTCATCCTGTGATGAAACTTTATCATCCACACCTGGTCATGGAAAGAACGATTGTATTGTTCTGCCTTTTTGCGAATGTTCCAGCCTTCAGGAGCTTCTCCACCATCAAATATTTTCATTAAAGGTCTGACGAAGTATTCGTCGATTTCTTCTTCAATTGTTTTCATACATTATTATTTTCTTAGGGGCGAAAAAGCCCCACCCGGTTTTGAGCGCTCAGTCTCATCACCAGGTGGGGCTTTCCGTTCTTGTTGTTTTTATATTATAGTACAAAAGTAATATTTTTATTTTGAACCTCCAAAAAAATCACTACTTTTTTAATATTACCCCATATTTTCTATTATTTGGCTCCTACAAAATCACTCAAAGGCATTATTTTTGCCTAAAAAGTATTCAGTGATATGATGCTGCTATTGATGCACAAAGACCAGATGGCATGATTGCTATGTTTTTAGGAATTTTAGATGAGGTTCATCATTAGGGTCTTGCGGTACAAGTTTTCCATGTATCGCAAGGTCGAGTATCTTTTGGCGTAACGCTTTTGTATTCATTCTAAGTTTTGTTTAATCTTCCTCTAATTTCTTTATTTCTTCATTCTCCTCAAACTCCTCAATCCATTCCTTCACCTTGGCTTGCAGCAAGGCTTTGTCGGGCAGATAGAGCTGGTAAGCCGCTGCATAGACATATGCCTGTCATAATAGTTCACGTACATCTGCATTTGCCCCAAATCTTGATGTATCAATTTGCCCATCTTTAGGTCAATGAGTACATAACATTGCAGCAGGCGGTTGTAGAACACCAAATCAACAAAGAAATGTTGCTCGTCAAAAGTAAACCTCTTTTGCCTTTGCTACAAAAAACAATCCTTTCTGCACATCACCCTTTATCTTGTCAAGGATGAACTTATGGTGTGTCCATGGTATTGAAAAAAGCATCTCCGCAATGTCTTGCTCCTTTTCTCCAACTTGAGGTAAGAATTGAACAGAATGTGGTGTTTCAAATTTTCCCCCAACTTGGGGGAAATTTATAACTATCTGAGAATAAGTAGTATAGAACTTTTTGATTTCTTTTGAATTGGCTAAACAGTGTTTAGCTTTTCAGAATACACGCAATAGAATCACTGTATCTATGGTCGTGCGAACATGCTTGTGTGCCTCGTCAATCAATTTAGAAATGTGCTCAAAGAGAGCATCCTAAAAATGAAGTTACCGCCCCAGTTCGTGCATATATTAAAAGGATCTGTCTTTTCGCTTACGGAGAAAAAGTGGCAATATTGCCAAAAATTGCCACCTTCCAAGCGTACAGCATAGCTCCCTATGCAAAAAAGTTCTATCGACTTCTCACATAGGGAGTTATATTTTTCGTAAGCTAAAGACATATCGTAGCAAAAATATGACTTAGCTCTGTTTATTTCACAACAATTTTATAAGACTTTTGTCCTACTTTCAGAACATATACACCAGCCTCGCTCATAGTTGTCTGCCATGTATTCTGTTTAACTATCTCGCTCTTTCGGATAACTCCATCAATAGTGGCAATGCTTATGGCTGTAGTTGGTGCTGACAAGTTGCAAAGCAAGATGGTCTTTCCATCAACCTTGAGGGTTGGAGCACCGTCGGCGGGAACCTGAGCGATGCCCGTTTCCGTCTCCTTCTTGACAGTATAATAATAAGCAACGGTGGTGGAGAAACTTCTCGCCCCCTCGAATGTGGCATTCATCTTGGTGCAATGAGAGCCTTCCGCACCATCTAGAGTCACGTTTTCGATACTCGACAACTTGTATCCAGGAATGTTGCAGCTGAATGTTGCCGTCGGCACCTTACCCTCCTCATAGTCGAACTCATATTGATTGGCCACGACCATCGGCAGCACTCGTTCCTTGTAGGTGTTGTTATATACACCCTCATTAAAGGCCTCCACATCAGGAGTATATACTTTCGCCTCATAATTAGACACCAATCCTGTTGCTCCTTCTGGGGTAACCCTTGGAGTAACGATGGCTTGCTTCAGGGTGGAAGTGCTAAACGAGCTACCTCCCAGATATGTCACGTTCTCTGGGATGAAAAGATTCTCGATACTCGTAGAAGAAAAGGCATTGTAGTCGATTTTTTCCAACGCATCTGGCAGCTCTATCTCCGTGATACCTTCGTCTTGGAGGAATGCGCCCTCGCCGATATGCTTGACGCCCTTGCCCAGCTTGACATGGGTGAGCGTCGGCACCTTTGAGAAAGCCATCGCAGGGACATACTCAACATTGTCGCCGAAGTTGAGCGTCTCTATGCTGGCCATGCAGTGAAAGTCGCTATGATAATTATCATACTTGTTTTCTGCGACATGGGTGGCGTTCCAGTTGATGGTCTTGAGCCTAGGACACTGACCAAAAATGTAATAATAGTCTATCTCCTTCACACCTTTTCCGATGGTGATGGTTTCCACGTTCTTCAGTTGATAGAATACCTGACTGCCCGTAGTCTTCACCTTGTCTGGAATCGTGAGCTCAGTGATGCCGTCACATTCGGAGAAAGCTTTTTCGCCTATTGTCTCTAACGACTCCGGCAACTTGATTTCCTCCAGTCCAGAGCACTTGCAGAGCAAAGAAGGAGGCAATACCCTTACGCCCTCGCCAAAAGTTATCTTTGAGAGCGACGGAGAGAACAACTGGACTTTGAAACCATAGTAGAAATCCTCGATAATACTGGCAGAATCAGCGTTCCAGACAACCTCGCCAAGCGACGAGCAACCATCAAAAGCCATCTCGCCGATTCGGTCCAATGTCTTAGGTATCGTAACTTTCACCAGTTTCTTGTTGCCCATCAAGGCACGCGAGCTCAGGCTTCTGGTGCCTTCTGGCAAGTCCAACTTGATAGGGTCATCGCTCTCTGCGGCATCTTTGTAGATATAGGCCGCATGGTCGAGATACACCATGCCACGTTCTTGGTTTCCAAGCCATGTGGTACCCTTGAAGGCCTCTGTACCGACATAGTTGATGGTGCCGTAAGTCTTCACTATCTCCAAGCCTCCGTTGGTATAGAACGCCCTTTCCGGCACCGAGTTGACCTCACTGCCGAAGTCAACCTCCTTGATAGGACAATTCTCGAAGACATCATAGCTGGAATAGCCCGTGATGTCTACTTCGCAATCTCGGGCATTCCAAAAGAGCTTTTCGATGCCAGAGCATTGGTCGAAACCATTGGCACCGATAAACTTGAGGTTAACGGGCAAGGTCAGCTCCTTCAATGCCTTACATCCAAAGAAGGTGCCTCCATAGTCGCTATAGTTGGTCCACTTGTCTCCTATCTGCTCGATTGACTCTGGCAGGTTGAGTTCCGTAAGCCCCGTGCAGTTTCGGAACGTATTGTTGCCCAGCCGCTTTACGCTCTTGCCAAACTTGATGTCCTCCAACTGGGTGTAGCCATAGAAGGCATAGTGTCCGATGTATTCAACCTCGTCGCCTATCACAAGATGCTTGATATTTTTCTTGTAGGGATTCCAGGAAGGGAGGGTGGACTCGCTACGCTCCGGGTTGCCAAAGTCGTTCATCTTTCCGCTGCCTGCAATGGTGAGGGTTTCGTCATCCAGCGACCAGGTGACACCTGTGCCACAAGTTCCCTTGGCGATGTTTTCGGCTAAGACTGATTGGATCGGACTCATCAGCAGGGTGCAGATGACCACAACTTTGAATTCGTTCATGAGTGTAAAATGTTTCATAAGCATAACCTATTTTTAGTGTAAAATAATCGATTGACACTGCAAATATAGCAAAAAGTTGTAAAACTGGCAAGTGGAAATCCGCCAAAACGAGACCATTCGCTATGCGAGCATGTCTATACGCCCTAATTTTATATTCATCCGCATCAAAAAAGTTTCCATCTGTACGGTTGGCACAGGCTGAAAGCCTAGAAGCACCTAGCCCAGGGCTAGGTGCTTCTGCCCTTTAAGGGCGTATAGGACAATTCCAACCGTACCGCTCGAATCTTTTTAGTAGAAATATTAGAAAATACGCAAATCTTCTATAATATTGTAGTAGTTTTACCAACCTTCTATAGAAAATGGTCTCCTTGCTAAGGATTAACGAGGGGGACGTTATATTCTGCCGCAAATCGCTAAAAAAGTATAATTGCGGCAGATTATAGTACATTATATTTTGCCGCAAACTATATTTTTTGTACTTTTGCGGCAGAATATAATAAGTTTTGAGACTATGATAGTAGGAAGAAAAGAGGAAATTGCAGAATTAAACAAGTTGTATTACAGTGACCGACCAGAGTTTGTCGCCGTATATGGCAGACGACGTGTGGGCAAGACGTTTCTTATCAAGCAGGCACTGAAGGGTCGCATTACCTTTCAGCATACAGGGGTTTCGCCAGTTGACCAGGATAGTGACAAAAGTCGGATGAAGGTTCAACTGGAGAGCTTCTATTATGCGCTTCTTAATCAAGGACTTGAGGGATATAAACAACCTAAGTCCTGGATGGAGGCATTCTTCCAGCTGGAACAGTTGTTGCAGCACTTGGATACAGGTGAGCGACAGGTCGTCTTTATAGATGAACTGCCATGGATGGATACACCTAGGTCTGGCTTTCTTCCTGCTTTCGAGAACTTTTGGAATGGATGGTGCAGTGGCAGAGATAACATCATGCTGATCGTTTGTGGCAGTGCTACCTCATGGATTCTTAGCAATTTGTCGAGAAACAAAGGTGGACTTTATGGCAGATTGACTGCGGAAATCAAACTATCTCCTTTTACCTTGCGAGAGTGTGAAGAGTATTTTGAGCATAATCAAATCCAAATGAGCCAATATGATATCTTGCAAAGTTATATGGTGTTTGGAGGCATACCTTATTATATAAGCTATTTCCAGAAAGGATTGAGCTTCGAACAGAATGTGGATAAGATTCTGTTTGGTAGCAAGCCTCGTTTGCGTGATGAGTTCAACCGGCTTTTTGCTGCCATCTTCAATAATCCAGAGGATAGCAAGAAGGTAGTCAGGCAGTTGGCTACTCGTCATGCAGGTTTCACTCGTGAGGAAATCAGTAAAGCCACCGGTATTCCTTTGGGTGGTGGACTAACGAATACGCTTGCAGCTTTGGTGGAGAGTGATTTTATTATGCGATATCATCCTTATGGTAAGGCGAAGAGTGTGGAATGCTATAAGTTGATGGATAATTTCTGCCTCTTTTGGCTGAAATATGTGAAAGCTAATGCATGTGATGCAGGATTTGCCAATGATAACATGACTTCAGACATCCTGAAGGCTTGGCATGGGGTGGCTTTTGAGGAGATTTGTTGGCAACATATAGAGCAAATCAAGCGTGCTCTTCAGATTGCTGGCGTCAAATCTTCTGTTTCTGCCTGGAGTGTGAAGGGAGATGATGAACAAGAAGGCGTGCAGATTGACTTGTTGATTCTTAGGGATGACAACGTGGTCAATCTATGCGAGATGAAGTTTGCCAGTGCTCCTTATCATATAAGTAAGGATGAAGAAATGCGTTTGCGCCATCGCATAGAGGCATTGAAGAGCACTTTGTCGCCAAAACAGTCTGTTCATCTTACGATGATTACCACTTATGGTGTGGCGTATGGCAAGTATAGTGGAATTGTGCAGAAAGAGGTTACAATGGAGAATTTATTTAAGTGATCCCTGATTATTTGTCGGATTTCGACATTACTATTATTTTTACAGCTGATAATCAAATAATTAAAAAGATGCAAGAATATATCAGTAGAAATATCGACAAAGAGTTCATCGCTTGGAAAGACGATTCCATGCGCAAACCACTCTTGCTCCGAGATGCCAGACAGGTAGGAAAACGTCCTCGTTTATTTGGGCAACAGGTTGTTGCCCAAATCCTTCTTGTAATTGTGCAACAAGTTGTTGCATATTTACATCGTCTAATTTGGCAACAACTTGTTGCCAAATTGTAATTCGCTGATTACAAAGCTCATACCATGGCGAATATACATTAGATTACGATAGGAACTAAGGCTAATGCCATTTCGCCTACAAAGATAACTGATTTTTACGAGAAGAAACTGAAAATCAGGAATCTTTTTAAATAAATCGGTGATTTGTAGAACTTTTATTCGGTGATTTGTGGAACTTTCATTCGGTGATTTGTGGATTTTATCCTCAACCTTGATGCACTGTTTTAGTGCATCAAGAGTGATCACAGCTATCACAATAACAGTTATCACAGTTTTTACGGAGGGGTATCTGAAGGGAAGGGAAATGTTAAATAGAATTTAACTATATATATTATTATTATAAATATAATATATATAGTTAGTTCTGGAATGAGAAAAAGAAAAGTGTTTCGAGAAACTGTGATAACTGTTATTGTGATAGGTCTTTGATGAGGAGCCATGGTTTGCAATCTGCA